>JAPYQD010000157.1 GCA_029937335.1 Gammaproteobacteria bacterium | reverse complement strand
GCTTGAGTGTTTATCCTTCTCAGGCGAACTTTATTCTGTTTAGAGCGCCTGGCGCTAATGCATTGTTTGAAGCCTTAAAAGATCAAGGTGTACTGATTAAAAATTTAAGTAGTGCGACAAATTTAGAGGATTGTTTGCGTGTCACCGTTGGCAGTGCTGAAGAAAATGCACTGTTTATCAGTATTGTTAAAGCTTATTATGATTAATCGCCAAGACTTAGCAAGCTATTGTTCTGATTATTTGAGCGTTAGTCAATTTGATGATTATTGCCCGAACGGTTTACAAATTGAAGGTTGTAAAAAAATTACTAACATCATTTCTGGCGTTAGCGCCAATCTAGATTTGATTGAACGCGCGATTGACGAAAAGGCGGACGCTTTATTTGTTCATCATGGTTTTTTTTGGAAAAATGAAGACGCTAACATTACCGGTATAAAGCGCAATCGAATTGCAAAATTACTTGCCAATAATGTCAATTTGTTTGCCTATCATTTACCGCTGGATGCCCACACTGAGGTGGGTAACAATATTGAGTTAGCAAAAAAGCTTGGCATTCACAACCCAACGCCAATTGGTGATACGCTGGTGTGGCAGGGTGAAATCAATACAACGTTGGTAGATTTTTCACAAACGGTTAGTCAAGTATTAAATAGAACACCATTGGTGTTTGGCGATGACAACAAACAACTTAAACGTATTGCTTGGTGTACGGGCGGGGCGCAAAGCTATATCGATCATGGTATTGCAGTAGATGCCGATGTATTTTTAACCGGAGAAGTATCTGAGCAAATTCCAGCGATTGCCAAAGAAAATGATATTGCTTTTATTTCGGCAGGACACCATGCAACTGAGCGTTATGGTGTGCAAGCTTTGTGCCAACACTTGAGTGACAAATTTGATCTTAAGCATCAATTTATCGACATTGACAATCAAGTATAATATCCCAGATATTATAATTTTCAGTTTATACACTTATGAGTAAGACATATGATGTTGCCGTTGTTGGTGCAACAGGCGCTGTGGGCGAAACCATCCTTTCGATTTTAGAACAGCGTAATTTTCCAATTAACAATTTATACCCATTGGCGAGTGCTAATTCTGCGGGTAAGAAAGTGTTGTGCCAAGGCAAAAGCTGGACAGTGCAAGACCTAGATACGTTTGATTTTTCTCAAGCACAAGTTGGCTTGTTCTCAGCAGGCGGCCATATTTCTGAAAAATATGCACCTATTGCAGCAGAAGCTGGCTGTGTGGTGATTGATAATACGGCGCATTTTCGCCGCGATAAAGACATTCCTTTGGTGGTTCCAGAAGTCAATCCTCATGCAATTGCGGGCTATACCAAACGTAATATTATTGCCAATCCTAATTGCTCAACCATTCAAATGTTGGTAGCACTAAAACCGATTTATGACGCGGTGGGTATCGAACGTATTAATGTTGCTACTTATCAAGCGGTATCAGGTTCTGGCAAAGAAGCTATTTCTGAGCTAATTGATCAAACGACAAAACTACTCGGTGGTAATACTGATGTTGATGTTGAAGTGTACCCAAAGCAAATTGCTTTTAATGTGATTCCTCATATTGATGTATTCCAAGACAATGGCTATACCAAAGAAGAAATGAAAATGGTGTGGGAGACGCAAAAGATTTTTGAAGATGAAACTATCTTAGTTAATCCAACAGCAGTTCGTGTGCCGGTAATTTATGGTCATTCTGAAGCCATTAATATTGAAACTAAAAAGAAGATTACGGCAGCTGAGGCCACTGAAATACTATCGAATGCAAACGGCGTTACCGTAATGGATACACGTGAAGATGGTGGTTATGCCACACCATTTGTTGAGGCAACCAATCATGATGATACGTTTGTCAGTCGTATTCGTGAGGACATATCTCATGAGAAAG
>JAPYQD010000156.1 GCA_029937335.1 Gammaproteobacteria bacterium | reverse complement strand
TCAGAAACAATCGGCGCTAATAAGGTTTTTAATACTTTTTCTTGATTCATAACATTGCCTCAACTTTTTTCAACGCCGCTTCAGTCATGACCACATTTTTATAACCGATTAAACTAACTGGATCAATGCTTTGTGTATCGCAAACACCAACATGATATAAATTACGTGAAGAAAGATATAAATTTTCATCTAGCTCGTCTGTCATCAATAAAGCATCTTTAACATCTAAAGCTTTAAGTAATGCAGTCACATTTTTTGTTTTTACATCTTTAACTTCAAAATCTTTTACAATTTTTAAGCGCTCAGAACGAACAAGCTCTGAAAAAATAACACTGATTGCGCCTTTGTACATTTTTTTATTAACCTTTTGTACATAGCTACGGGGTTGTGCTGCAAATGTCACACCACCTGAACGCCAAATAGGACCACGAGATGTACCTGCACGTGCTCGGCCTGTACCTTTCTGCGCCCAAGGTTTTTTGCCGCCACCGCTAACAGCGGCACGGTTTTTTTGTGCTTTAGAGCCTTGACGACCACCCGACATATAAGCTGTCGTTACTTGGTGAACCAATGACTGGTTAAAATCTCTTGCAAAAATAGTATCCGCGACTTCAGTAGAAGTGGACTTATTTGTGCTTATATTTAATACTTTTAATTTCATTTTAAAAAACCTTACGCTTCGTTAGTTTCTTCAACGTCAGCCACTTCATTAGCTGCTTGTTCTTCAGCAACACGCTTACTTACTTGCGCATTACTTTTATCTTTTTTGTGTGATAGTAACACTTTAACGAAACCATTAGTAGCACCAGGGATCGCACCTTTAACTAACAATAAGTTTCTGTCACTATCTACTCTTACTACTTCTAAACACTCTTCGGTAACTTGCTCATCACCCATGTGACCCGCCATTTTCTTACCTTTAAATACTCGACCAGGGTCTTGACACTGTCCTGTTGAACCAATCGCTCTATGAGAAACTGAGTTACCATGAGTTGCATCTTGCATTTGGAAATTGTGACGCTTTACACCACCTTGAAAACCTTTACCTTTTGATTGACCTATTACATCAACGTAATGGCCAGCACCAAATAAAGAAAGATCAAAACTAGTAGCATCGCCAATTTCATCAGCATCTGCTCTAAATTCCCAAAGACCTAAACCAATCTCTTGTGAAGCCTTTGCATAATGGCCTTTGATTGCTGACGGTACACGACGAATTTTTGCTTCGCCTTTTTTGTTTACTTTTGCACCTGTAGTAACTTGAACAGCGCTATAGCCGTCAACTTCAGTTGTTCTTGTTTGAACAACGCGATTAGGTTCAATTTTAATAACACTAACTGGCGTGGCTGAGCCATCGTCAGACATAATACGTGTCATTCCTAATTTTTGTCCTACTAAACCAATTGCCATGATCTTATTCCTAAATTACTGTTTGTTTTCTTAGTTAAGCTTAATCGCTACATCAACACCCGCAGCCAGATCTAACTTCATTAGTGCATCAACTGTTTTATCAGTTGGGCTAATAACGTCCATTAATCTAACGTATGTTCTTAATTCGTATTGATCTCTCGCTTTCTTATTTACGTGCGGAGAAGTTAATACAGTGAAACGTTCTTTCTTAGTTGGTAAAGGGATTGGGCCTCTTACACTAGCACCCGTACGCTTAGCTGTCTCTACAATCTCAAGCGCTGATTTGTCGATTAAACGATGATCAAATGCTTTTAATTTAATTCTAATATTTTGATTGCTCATGTGCCTTAAATCCTATTAATAAACCTATCTATTTTTACGTCTAACTTTTGAAACGAAAAACCGAAGATTATACAAGAAATCTTCGGCCTTTAATCAACTAATTACCTTAATTCGTCACCTTAGCAACAACACCCGCACCTACTGTGCGACCACCTTCTCT
>JAPYQD010000019.1 GCA_029937335.1 Gammaproteobacteria bacterium | reverse complement strand
GCAAAAGCATAACCCTGATCTGCAAACAAATCAGTAACCGCTTGAATGCTTTCAATTACTTTTTTACGTTTAAATACTTCACCTTCAGTAATGGTTAGTAAATCATTTAAGTCATCAATTGACTGATTAAGCAGGTCGCCACTAAATTTAATACCACCTACTTTGTATTCCGAACCTTCGTTGACCTGAATGTCGATACTGATATTTTGTTTGTCTTCTGAAAGATCAGTTGCAATTTTATTGACTTTAAAGTCAAGGTAACCTGAGTTAATATAGAGTGATTTCATTGCCTCAACACCAGCATCGAGTGCCACTTTTGAGTAATGATCTTTTTCAGTGAAGTAGTTTATAATGAAAAAATTCGCTTCACCGATCTCGAACAAATCTAGCAGGTCGTCTTCATCATGTACCTCAGAACCACTAATTTTCATATTGCTAATACGTGCCACTTCGCCTTCAAAAATATCGAGCTCAATACCCACTCGGTTTTGATCATCAATTTCAATGGTCTTAGTAATCTTAATACCGTAATAACCTTTAGAGATGTAAGAGCCCTCTATTTGAGAAATTAATTTATCCAGTTGTCTTTTATTGAAAATCTTGCCCTGAGATAAATCCATGCTTTTTAGTACCTGATTAATTGCTTCTTCATCAATGACTTTGTCGGAGTAATTTAACAACTCAACATACTTAATATGTGGATTTTCTTGAAGTTTAATTTTTAAAACCTGATCAGCTTGTGAGACTTCAATATCTTTAAAGAAATGCGTTTTGTAAAGTGCACGAATGATTTGTGCCGAAGTTTTGTTGTTGTAATCATCGCCTGCTTCAACCGGAAGATAGCTTAACACTGTGCCTCTAGAGATGGCGTTAAGGCCTAATATTTCAATACTTTTTATGGGTGCAGACTGTGCAATAGAAGACAGTGACAAGCCCAAGATTAAAGAGATTTTAATAAGAATTTTTTTCATACTATTTTGTTCATGATAATAATCGCGAAAAGTCATTATACATCGCTACGAACGTTAATGACAAGATAACTAATAAGCCGACTTTAATCGATATTTGCTGAAAAGTTTGACTAACCGGAGAGCCTTTTAAAATTTCAATTAAATAAAGGAACAAATGTCCACCGTCGAGTAATGGAATAGGAAGTAGATTAAGTAAGCCCAATCCGATACTAATGAGAGCTAAAAAAGATAAAAAGGAAACCACGCCAATACTGGCTGTTTTACCTGCATAATCAGCAATACTAATAGGGCCACTAATTTGTTTTACTGAGGCTTCACCTAGAATCATTTTTTGAATCATTTTCAAATTTAACATGGTGAGTTGATAGGTTTTAACATTGGCAGATAAAAATGCATCAATTGGCTGCTTTTTAACCAAGACACGCCATTCGTCTAAGTAGCCTTTTGGCGCCATAACGCTCACACCTATCTTAAGCGTTCCGTTGTCATCTCTTGGTGTTAGTGAGCGCGTCATTGTTTGCCCATTTCGAAAAATACTCAATTGCATTGCTTGTCCATCACTTTGTTTGATAGCTGAGACAAAGTCACGCCAAGTGTTGAGTGGTTTATTATTAACACTGAGTATTTGGTCGCCTGATTGGATGCCAGCCAAACTTGCCGGACTTTCGGCTATTACTTGATCAATAATTGGTTTAAGTGTTGGTAGGGCGAATTCAAAACCTAAATATTGTTCAACGCCTTGTTCTGGATTGGCTAAAAAATCTTCTTTTAAATCTAGTGTTAATGTTTTTAAATTATCAGATTTTGATTGTATATCAAGTTGCATTGTTGGCCCTTGAGCCGCACGAACAAAGGCAAAAGAAAACTCACCAATACTAGGTGTGTCTTGCTTGTTGATGCTTAGCAGTCGATCGCCAGTTTCTAATCCAGCTTGTTGAGAAATACTATCATTCTTGACCGTACCGACCACAGGCTTAATGCCATGAGTGCCGATGATAAAGATAACGGTGTAAATAACAATGGCCAGTATGAAGTTTGCCGCAGGCCCCGCCACAACAACCGCTATACGTTTATAAACAGTTTGAGTATTAAAGGCTCGGTGTTTTTCACTCGGATCAACTTCACCTTCGTTTTCATCCAGCATTTTGACAAAGCCACCCAAGGGTAAGGTGCACAAAGTGTATTGGGTCTCGCCAATTTGCCATGATTTTAAGATTTTGCCAAAGCCTACTGAAAAGCGTAGCACCTTAATACCCAGTTTTTTCGCCACCCAAAAATGACCGAATTCATGCACAGTGACCAAAATACCAATGGTAACAATGAAGGCAATTAAAGCATTTAAAAATGCCATAGAATTAAACTCTAAAGTTCAGGATGTGCGTGTCCTGCCGCTTTTAATCTGGCTAAGTACTCAGGCCAAAGATCCTTATGGTTAGTGGCTAAATGATGCAAATGGGACCAAGAGTAAATACCACTATCATGACCATCACTAAAGAACAAAATAACCGCATAGTTACCGGTTGGCTCAATACGTGTAATGGTGACACCACTCTTGTCAACTTGCAGAGTTTCTTGTCCAGGACCATGGCCAACCACTTCTGCAGAAGGAGAGTAAACCCTTAAATATTCAGTAGTCAGTGGATAATCAACACCATCAAAAGTAATGGTAAATAGAGTTTTTCCTTTATTAAGAATAATATTGCTAGGTGTAATCATGATGAAATCCAAATTAAATGAGTTGCTAATTTTAGCAGATACTTTAATTTGTGAACACACAAGAAACTAACAGTTAAAATGTGCGTATGATTAATTTTACAAAAATGCACGGATTGGGTAATGACTTTATGGTTGTTGACAATACAGCAGGCACACTTACTTTAAATTCTGAGCAAATTATTATGCTGGCGCATCGACATTTTGGCGTTGGATTTGATCAGCTTTTAATGGTGGAATCAACCACCACACCAGGGGTTGATTTTCGTTATGTTATTTACAATGCAGATGGTACCGAAGTAGGGCAGTGTGGTAATGGTGCGCGCTGTTTTGCACGCTTTGTGACTGAAAAAGGCCTCACGACTAACAACCCAATTAACGTTGAAACTCGAGCGGGATTAATGAGCTTATTCGTCAACGACAACCAGACGGTTCAAGTTGATATGGGAGAGCCTAACTTTAATCCTATCAACATCCCCTTACGCGCAATGCAACAGCAGAATATTTATGAAATTGCTACTTTTGAAGTAGCAGCACTTTCTATAGGCAACCCACATTGTGTCATGCTTGTGAATGATGTTAACGCGGTTAATGTCCAAGAGATTGCAACACAAATTCAGCAAAGTGAATTATTGCCCAATCAGGCTAATGTTGGCTTTATGCAAGTATTGAATGCCAATGAAATCAATTTACGTGTGTATGAGCGTGGCGCTGGAGAAACACTGGCTTGCGGTTCAGGTGCTTGTGCAGCGGTGATTTCCGGTGTTAGGGCGGGGTTGTTAGATTCTACTGTGGTGGCTCACCTTAGAGGAGGAGATGCACTGATTGAATACACTGAAAATGAGCACGTATTTTTATCAGGTCCTGCACAATTTGTGTATGAAGGCCAAGTTGAAATTTAACAATTCACTGAAAAATTTTGCCTGTCTTCGAGGCGAATAACACTTAATCGACCACCCCAAGCACAACCCTGATCCATTGGGTAGACGTGTGTCTGACCAACCTTAGACAAAGTTGACCAATGACCAAAAAAGATATCGGTTTCTTTCAGAACTCTGTTGTCGTGTAAAAACCAGGCTTTAAAACCTTCCGGCGCAGCGTCATAATTCATTTTATGGTCAAATTCTAAGGTGTCGTCAGCCTTGCAAAAGCGCATTCGCATGCAAGCATTAATGGTGTAGCGGCAAGCATCCATTTCATTTAAGTCATTTGACCAAGTATAAGGACGATTATCGTACATGTTGTTAATGAATGCACCTACATCGTTACTTTGTAAATGTTGTTCCACAATTGACGATTGCTTAAATACGGTATTTTCACCCCAACTGGGTGGAATTCCGGCATGTACTAACAGCACCTCTTTATGTTTAATCACCAACGGTTGTTGCAATAAAAAATCAATCAAAAGGTGGCGATCTTCTGCCTTTAGAATATCTACAAATGTATCTTTACTATTGGGTTTTAGCCCACCCAGGGAGCAAGCTAATAAATGAAAATCATGATTACCTAAGACCATTTTGGCGTTATCACCTAGGTCTTTAATAAAGCGCAATGTTGTTAATGATTTGTCACCACGATTAACCACGTCACCTAAAAAGAATAACCGGTCTTTATCTGTGGAAAATTTGATCTTTTTTAGTAAGGCTTGCAGTGAATCAAAACAACCCTGAATATCACCAATCAAGTAATCAGACATTGTTAATGCAGCGTGTAAGGCTCACTGAGGACAAACTCAGGTATTTCAGCTTCAAATAGCTCACCTTCATCATTTACCATGCCGTAAGCACCTTTCATGAGCCCGGTAACGGTTTTAATCATTGCACCAGAAGAGTATTCAAAACTCTCACCAGGCATTAAATGTGGCTGATGACCCACCACACCTTCGCCAATCACTTCTTCTATGTGTCCAGTTTCATCCTGAATATGCCAACGGCGTGTGCGTAATTGCGCACCTATTTGCCCATTATTGGTGATTGTAATGGTATAAGCGTAAGCATATTGATTGTGCTCAACATCAGATTGCTGCTCTAAATAAGCAACCTGAACGTCTACTTTAATGTTGTTTTTCATAATCTTGAGTTAATTTAATAAAGTCTGCCACACTTAGCATTTCTGCTCTTTGTGATAAATCGATTGAAGTTTGTTCTTGTGTTAGTAGAGATTTTAAACAATTTCTTAGCGTTTTGCGTCGTTGTGCAAAGGCAGCCTTAACTACTTTTTTAAATACAGTCACATCGCCAACCAAAGACTGAGTCAAAGGCTTAAGATAAACAATCGCAGAGTCAACCTTTGGCGCCGGTTCAAACGACTCGGGTGGCACAATAAAGATTAATTCCACCTCAAAAAAAGCCTGCATCATCACACTAAGACGGCCATAAATTTTATTACCGTGTTTTGCTACCATGCGCTCAACCACCTCTTTTTGCAGCATAAAAGTCATATCTTGAACTAGCGATCGATTTTCTAGTAGGTGGAATAAGATAGGGGAGGATATATTGTAAGGCAAATTACCCACCACGCGAATTGGCGTGGGTAGGGTGCTCAGGTCAAATTTCATTGCATCACCTTGATGGACGATCAAATTGTCTTTATCAAAAGACTCTAACAGACCGATCAGATCTCGGTCGATCTCGATCACATGAAGTTGGTTCAGTTTTTCTAACAAAGGCAATGTCATCGCTCCTTGTCCAGGGCCAATCTCGAGCAGGTCATCCTCTGCCTTTGGTGCAATGGTGGCGATAATACGATCAATAATCTTAGTATCGATTAGAAAGTTTTGTCCAAAACGTTTACGTGCCTTGTGTCCTCCAGTCGTTGCAGTGTAAGATTTACGCATGTTGATTGTCGATAAAATTTTGTGCGTAATCCAGCGCGGTATGCAAACTGCCTAGGCTAATATTACCCGTACCTGCCAAATCAAGCGCTGTACCATGATCAACCGAAGTACGAATAAAGGGTAAACCAAGGGTGATATTAACAGCCTTCTTAAAGCCCAATGTTTTAAGCACAGGCAGACCTTGATCGTGATACATAGCCAATACACAATCAACACCCTTAAGTGCATCCGGGGTAAAGGCAGTATCTGCCGGCACACTGCCCGTTAAGTTAAACCCCTGACGGTTAAGCTGCTTAATTAGTGGGTTAATAATTTCAATTTCTTCACTTCCAAGGTAGCCACCTTCACCAGCATGAGGGTTTAAACCACAAACAACAATATGAGGCTTTGCTATGCCACTACCCTGTAAGGCAGTATGAATAATTTTTATGGTTTGTTGAAGTGAATCTGTTTGTATGTGTTTAGATACTTCAGACAAAGGTATGTGTGTGGTTGCCAATGCTACTCGTAAACCTTCGGTGGCTAGCATCATTACAGTTTTTTGGGTATTGCTTAAATTGGCTAAATATTCTGTATGACCCGTAAAGTCAAACCCTGATTGATTAATCACTCCTTTGTGAACAGGGCCAGTGATCAAGGCATCACATTGCTTGTCAAGGCAATGTTGTGTGGCAACATCAAGTGTGTTTAAAACAAACTGAGCATTGTCAGGGTTTAATACCCCGACTTCGGTTTTGGTGTTTTTTTTGATCGGAAAAACACAAATCTCACCTGGGATTGAAGTGTTGTTTTTCTCTTTGATTTTAATGGATAAATTAAGCTTTTTTGCACGCGCTAATAGCAAATCTGGATCGGTAAAAACCAATAGATTTTTGCGACTTTTTTTCTGTGCATAAATAACAGCCAAATCAGGGCCAATGCCAGCAGGTTCTCCAGGGGTAAAAGCGATTGACATAAAAGTATAAAATTACCTATATTAAAAGGTTAGAATATTATCAATATTTTATATTTTTTTAAAAACATAAAAATAAATAAAATTAATTAAAAAACAATAACTTACAATAACTACAAAAGTTATTTAAATTATTTATTAAAAATAATAAACACAGTGTATTTTAATCATATAAAATTCCGTTAAAAGTTTATTTTCTCACTTAATAAAAGGTTAACTATGAACTCATCGATTACCCCTTTAGTCACCTCAGTTTTATTAGCATTCTCCCTTCCTTCTCAATCCCAAATTTATAATCAAAATTCCGATAGTTTCGAGTCGGTTTACAATATCCAAACTGTCAGCGGTATGTCACTCGATAAAAGAGCGCTTTTGGGTGGTGTGGTTGTTTCATCTGCACAAGTGAGTTTATCTGCACAAGTTGCAGGCGATGTATTAAGTGTGAGTGGTAAAGAAGGTGACATGTTCAAGCGAGGCACAACACTAATAACACTCGAACAAGAATCTATCCAAGCACAAAGAGATTCTGCTTATGCGGAAATCTCCTCAGCCAATGAGGCGCTCAGAAATGCCGGTGTACAATATTCACAATCGATTGTATCTCCTAATTCAAATGGCATGTTTGGTGGTATTCCAGGCATGTTCTCAATGTTCACAGACCCAATGTTAAAAATGAGTGGACAAGGTAATCCTGAGTTTGATAAGTTTGCCAATAGAACCTCTCGTTACACAGGTTACCAACAAGCCAAAAACAAATTAAGACAAGCAGAACTTAACCTTAAACAAGTAGAGGAGCGTTTAAAAGACGCTAATGTAGTCGCGCCTTTTGATGGTGTAATTGTGGTGAAAAATATTAACCAAGGTGATGTTGTACAACCAGGCCAAGTATTAATCAAGTTTGCCAACATTAAAGACCTTCAAGTAGAGGTTAACATTCCTTCTCGTTTGGTTTCCAGTTTAAAGCTGGATAAAAAATACCGCATTAAGTTAGATATTGCTAACATTGTGGTTGATGCAAATTTATCTCAAATTTACCCAATTGCTGATAACAATAAACACAGCGTTAAAGTGAAATTTGATTTACCAGCAGGCGCTCCAGTGTTGGCAGGTGCTTACGCTGAGGTAGAAATTTTTGAAACAGATTCAGGTGTGTTAACTCCCATCATTCCAGAAGTAGCGATTATGTGGCGTTCTAGCTTGCCGAGTGTTTTTGTTATTAATCCAAAAACAAACAAAACCGAATTAAGGTTTGTGCGTTTAGGTGAGCAAGTTGGTAAAAGTAAGAAAAGTGTTTTATCGGGCTTAAAGATTGGTGAAAAAATTGTTGCCAATCCTAATATCTTAATGGTTTCAGGAATGGACATCTAAAACATTATGTCAGACAACATAAAAAATGACGAGGTTGATTTAGGTATAGCGGGCAAACTAACCAAAGCCTTTATAACCTCACCGCTCTCAATCATTCTATTCTTCGCTATGTTAGGCGCGGGTATTATTGGTTTAATCTCAACACCAAGACAAGAAGATCCGCAAATCTCGGTACCAATGATTGACCTCTTTGTTGAGTATCCTGGTGCATCTTCTGATGAAGTTGCCAATATTGTAATTAAGCCATTAGAGCGCTTAATGTCGCATATTCTAGGTGTGAAACATGTCTATTCAGTCAGTGATAAGGGCCAAGGCATTATCACAGTAGAATTTGATGTTGGCCAAGAAATGAATGCTTCTATTATCAAGGTGCGCGACAAAATGCTCGCCAATCTTGACTTTATGCCGCCAGGCGTTAGAAGTCCTTTAATCAAACCTAAAGAGATTGACGACGTACCCATTATCAACTTAACGCTTTGGTCTAGGTCTCTTGATGATGGACAGCTACGTTCGTTAGGTTTAGAGCTACTGCAACAACTCGAAAAAATTAAAGACACTAACAACGGTTTTGTGGTTGGTGGCCGCAAAGAGATTTTTCATATCGATGCTTATCCCGGCCGTTTAGCTGGTTACGGCGTTTCAATTCAACAAATTGCAGGCACAGTTGGCTCGGCCAATGTCAGTGATCACACGGGTGATATTGAGCTCAACGGCTATAAGATGGAAGTCTACTCTGGTGACTTCTTTAAGAAAGTTGAAGACATTGAAAACTTAGTGGTTACCGTTAAAGATGGTATGCCTATTTATGTACGTGATGTGGCTGATGTCTACTACGCACCAGAAGAAACAGACCACATGGTTAATTACTATACAGGTAAAGCCAATAAGACCAACATAAAAGCCACCGGCGAACAAGCAGTCACGATTGCAATTGCAAAGAAATTTGGCTCCAATGGTGTTGCAGTTGCAGAAAATATTTTAGCCAGAGTAGAGGAGCTTAAGGGTCGACTGATTCCGGACAATGTTGAGGTTAGCGTTACCAGAAACTACGGCAAATCTGCCAAAGATAAAGTCAATGCACTACTTAAAAAGCTCTTTATTGCCACAGGTGCAGTAACGCTATTGGTTTGGTTTGCATTAGGTTGGCGTCCCGCGGTTGTGGTAACGCTGGTGATTCCGGTGGTGTTATTAATGACCATCTTCGCAGCTTGGATTTTAGGCATGACTATCGACAGAGTAAGTTTGTTCGCACTGATTTTCTCGATTGGTATTTTGGTGGATGACGCCATTGTGGTGACCGAGAATATATACAGGCGCTGGCTAATAGATAATAAAATTACCATTGGAACAGCGATTGACGCAGTACGAGAAGTAGGTAACCCAACCATTCTAGCAACCTTTACCGTGGTCGCAGCATTGGTACCAATGGCAGCGGTTAGCGGCATGATGGGGCCTTACATGGCGCCAATTCCAGTCTTAGGTTCAGTGGCTATGATGATATCACTGTTTGCAGCCTTCGTCTTTACGCCATACTTTATTATGAAGTTTGTACCACCACTCGGTGTGTTGCACAAAATGCATGAAAAAGAAGAAAAAGAAAGCAAGGTGTTGTATGCGTTCTTCCATTCTACAATTTCAAAATTATTTCATGTCAAGGCTTACGGTTGGGGCTTTTTAATTGCCTTGTTTGTTGCTTTCTTTATGTCAATGTCAATGTTCTATACAACCACAGTGCCGGTAAAAATGCTGCCATTGGATAATAAATCAGAATTTGGTGTTGTCTTAGATATGGCAGATGGTACTGCATTGGCAGATACCGCTTCAACGTTGCACAAAATGGCACAAGTATTACGTAACATGCCAGAAGTAGTCGCAATCCAATCTTACGCAGGTACAGCCAAACCTTTCGATTTTAACGGCTTAGTAAGACACTATTATCTTAGACAAAATTCATCAGAAGGTGAGTTACAAATTCAGTTAGCTGAAAAATCTGATCGCGATCGTTCTAGCCATGAAATTGCCCTTGAGGCAAGACAGTTGATTAAGCAAATCGCTGCTGATGCAGGTGCTAATTATGCTGTCGTAGAGATGCCACCTGGCCCACCAGTACTTCGCCCTGTGGTTGCAGAAGTTTATGGTCCGGATAAAGCAACCCGTCGTAAATTAGCCAATGACTTAACTGAAATGTTTAAAGAATCAGGCACAATGACTGATGTCGATAATCTAATGCGCGACGAATACCCGGTGATCAATTTCCAAGTAGACACTGAGAAAGCTTCTCGTTTTGGTGTGAGCGTACAAACCATTAAAGAAACATTGGCCATGGCCATGAGTAGCTTTAACGTCACCACAATTCGTCTTAAAAATGCGCTAGAACCTTCGCGTGTTAACTTAAAGGTGCCACTTGCTAAACGTTCGCAATTATCGTATTTAACACAACTACCTGTGCCTTCTCAGCAGGGTGGCATGATTCCGATTTCTGAGCTAGGTTCATTTGTTTATAAAAAACAAGATGATTTAATTTTCCATAAAGATTTAGCTGATGTTGAATACGTTCTGGGTGAGCCAATTGGCCGCTTAAGCGCGCCAATTTACGCTATGTTTGGTGTGGATGATTTACTACTTAGATACCAAACAGTGGATGGTAAAGAATTACAAGGTGAGTACTTAGGTCCTCCTGAAGATCAAACTGTGCCAGGGTTTGAGTGGGCTGGCGAGTGGACAGTGACTTACGAAACTTTCCGCGACATGGGTACTGCATTTGGTGTGGCGCTGGTGGTTATTTACATGCTAGTGGTATGGCAATTTGGTAACTTTATTATTCCTGCGGTCATTATGGCGCCAATTCCATTAACACTCTTAGGTGTTGTTCCAGGACACTGGTTATTGGGTGCTGAATTTACAGCCACCTCAATGATTGGTTGGAT
>JAPYQD010000155.1 GCA_029937335.1 Gammaproteobacteria bacterium | reverse complement strand
GAACGAGCTGGGCCAACAACTTTGGCTGGATAAAACTTATCATCAGGATTGGCTTGCGCTATGGCAGTTTCTAAATCTGCAACTATTTCAACACTCATAGCCGGTACTCGATCGCGCTTAATACGAGGAATACGCACCACTGCAAATTGTTCTTTAGCAAAGTTTGCCCGAGGGTGTGGGTCTAATGAATAACCATTAACCATTAATCAGTCACAATTTTAGAGCCACAGACTTGATTAGCTGGAACGGCGACATGAATTTTAGCGGGTAGTGACAGCTCCATTGCATTAACACGACGCACAAACTCCGCCTTATCAACACCAGCACCAATCATTTCATTAAAAGCTTTTTCTTCCCAGATTGAACTCACGGTTCTGCCACCATAATCATGCGCAGGATAAACGTAGGTTTCGTCTGGCAATGTAAATAATCGTGAAATAGAATCAAACAGCTTTTCTGCTGAACCGCCTTGGAAGTCACAACGACCACAACTTCTAATCAATAACGCATCACCGGTAAAAACTTTATCACCCACTATAAAAGACATACACCCATCGGTATGTCCTGGTGTCGACATAGCGGTAATGTCATATTGTCCGAATTGAAGGTTGTCACCATCTTTAATTAAAACATCAGCACAAGCCACCAGATTGGTTTCACCCAATACAATTTGAGCATTAACGAACTTTTGTTTGAGTGGACAAGAACTGGTAATGTGATCAGCATGTACGTGGGTTTCAATGATGTACTTAAGATCCAAACCCAATTCTTCAATCAGGCCAATATCTCGTTGCTGCGTCTCAGCAACTGCATCAATGATAATGGCTTCTTTGGTGTCTGAGTCTGCTAATAAATAAGTATAAGTTGAGCTTTCCTTCTCAAACAAAGGCCGGAAAAATAAACTCATGGCAACACCTTTTTAAAAGGTTTAACAACAACACTTTCATACGCACCTGAGGCTAGGTACGGATCGGCGTCTGCCCAGGCTTGGGCGTCTGCTAAAGAGTCAAACTCTGCAACCACAAGCGAGCCGGTAAAACCAGCTTCACCGGGTTCATTATTATCGATTGCAGGGTGTGGTCCCGCTAAAATCAAACGACCTTCATTTTTTAAAATATTTAAACGTTCAATATGTGCAGGGCGTACAGCCATACGTTTTTCTAATGAGTTCTCAATATCTTGAGAAATAACAGCGTACAACATTTTCAACTCCTAAAGATCTAATACATCTTGCATTGAATACAACCCAGCAGATTGACCTTCTAGCCAACTGGCTGCACGAACAGCACCATTAGCAAAGGTTAGTCGTGATGAAGCCTTATGAGTAATCTCAACACGCTCACCTTCCATAAAGAAACTAACCGTATGCTCGCCCACCACATCGCCACCACGAATGGTAGAAAAACCAATAGTTTGAGGATCACGCGGCTCTTCAATACCTTCACGACCATACACTGCGCATTTAGATAAATCTCTACCTAGAGCATTAGCCACAACCTCGCCCATTTTCAACGCTGTGCCTGAAGGGGCATCTACTTTATGACGATGGTGCGTTTCTACAATTTCAATATCAGCATCTTCACCAATAACGCGCGCCGCCATATCTAACAACTTAAGTGATAAATTTACGCCAATACTCATATTCGGCGCAAAAACAATTGCCATATTTTTTGCAGCATTATTAATTTCTTGTAGTTGATCATCGCTAAAGCCCGTAGTGCCAATCACCATTGCTTTGCCTGAATTTTGACAAATAGCCAAGTATTCTAACGTTGCTTCTGGACGCGTAAAATCAATCAGCACATCGAACTGATCTAATGCGGCGCTTAAATCGTCGCCTTTGTCTAATGTAGCGCCCAAACTAACTTTATCGTTTTGGCTGATCGCCTCAATAATGGTTTGACCCATGCGCCC
>JAPYQD010000018.1 GCA_029937335.1 Gammaproteobacteria bacterium | reverse complement strand
TTTCTGATTTAAGTGCTACAAAATTAGACGTTGAAGTGATTGGCAAAATCAATACCCAAAGTGAGAATTTAATTGAATTTTTACACCGAGCACCACTCAGTGAAACGGTGAATAAGGTGTTGAGTCAATTTACTTTAACAGGTGACGTTACTGGTGATATGAAATTAGTCGTTCCGCTGGATGAGAGAGAATCGATTTTGGATATTGACTTGGTGTTTAAAGATAATCGCTTAACCACACTAGATGGTGCAATTGTGATTAAAGACTATGATTCTAAGTTAGCTTTCCATCAGGGTGAAATTACCTCTAAAGGTGAAGGCAATATTCGTGGCACAACATTTGATATTTATATTAATCCAGATAATCGAGGTGACGATAGTGAAAGTACTTTTGGCGTCGAATTGGTTAACAATGACAGTAATTTTGAAATTTATATTACCAAACGCCTGGATCAGTCTTGGCGTGCCAGAGTTGAATCAGAATCCATTAAAGGTAATGTAGAAGTGGTGCTCAATGAGGGTGACAATCCTAGTGTGAAGTTGTTAGGATTGCAGGTGACAACGCTAGATGCGATTAAAGGTGAATGGGATATTACACCTAATGATTTCCCAAGTATGTACCTTAGCGCTCAAGGTATTTATATTGATGAGAATGATTTGCCCAATTTTAGTGCCGAATTACTCTCACAAGGCAACATGTTAACCATTAGTAATTTGCAGTTTGATGGCGTTGGTGTGGGTGATGAGATGCTGAGCTTTAACGGCTTTTGGGTTGATGGCAGAACCCGACTTTATGCCAATGCAAAAGGTAATGGCTTAGCTGAGTTTTTACAAAAACTTAAAGTTAAAGAAAAGGTAACAGGTGGAGAATTTGATTTTGATATCCGTCTTTCTTGTGAGTGCACGCCATGGAATATGAATTATCAAGACGTGACCGGCTATGTCGCTATGAAAGTGAAAAAAGGTGTGTTTACTGAAAAAGACCCAAATATTGGCCGTATTTTGTCACTATTGAACATTAAATCAATCGCTAAGCGTTTGAAGCTTGATGTGGGCGATGTTACTAAAGAAGGCTTTGTCTATGAAGATATTGATGCAAGAATCCATATTGGCAATGCTTTGGCTAAGATTGAGAAGTTTGAGCTTAATGCAACTTCAGGTGTGATTCGACTAACGGGACAAAGCCATATCATTAATGAAGAATACGAGATGATGGCCAAGGTGAGCCCAGCTGTGGGTGATGCAGTACCAGCGGCAACTGCTCTGGCGGGTGGTGGTGCAATTGGTCTAGGTATTTGGTTGATAGATGAGGCATTATTTGAGGGCAAGTTAATTGACAAGATCGTCGACAAGGTGGTTGATATTGAATATAAAATTACCGGTCCGTGGGATGACCCTACTATCGAATAGCCAATAATTCAAATTATGATTGAACAATTATTAGATGACCATCATCTGAACCAAGAAAAAATTACGGACCTTCTATCTTCTCTAGCGGTGAAAGGGGTGGATTATGCAGATTTGTATTTTCAGCATTCAGTGGCCGAATCGTGGTTTTTAGAAGAACGCATTGTTAAATCTGGCACCTATCATATTAGCCATGGCGTCGGTGCACGAGCAGTCAAAGGTGAGCAAACAGGCTTTGCTTATTCTGATGATTTAAATGCCAAGGCGATTGATCAAGCGGTGGATTTTGCCAAAGGTATTTCAAAACACAAAGCGCCGCAGAAAATTCAAACTTTTCAATCAGTACCGCCAATAGCCAAATACAGCGGACTCAGCCCATTAGGCAGTTTAACTTCAGAAGAGAAAGTTGATTTACTTAAGTTGATTGATGCCATTGCCAGAAAAGAACCGAAAGTAAAGCAAGTCAGTGCTTCTTTATCAGGTGCTTATACCGAGGTGTTAATTGTATCAACCGATGGCGTTTATCAAAAAGATTATCGGCCGATGGTGCGCGTCAGTGTGAGTGTGATTGTTGAACACGATGGCCGTATTGAGTCAGCCTCAAGTGGTGGTGGTGGTCGATATGATTACCGTTATTTTATTGACCACAACTTGGCTGAAATTTACACTCATGAAGCCATTCGACAAGCATTAGTAGCCCTGAAGGCTAAGGGTGCGCCCGCAGGTAATATGCCAGTGATATTGGGTCCGGGTTGGCCAGGTGTGTTGTTGCATGAGGCTATTGGGCACGGCTTAGAAGGTGATTTTAATCGTAAAGGCACTTCGGTATTTACAGGGAAAATTGGCGAACAAGTGGCCAGTGAAAAATGTACCATTGTTGATAATGGTACGCTGGCTAATCGACGTGGTTCTTTAACCATAGACGATGAAGGTACACCAACACAAAACACCACCTTGATTGAAAATGGTATTTTGAAAGGTTATTTATTTGATAAATTAAATGCCGGATTGATGGGTGAGAAATCCACCGGCAATGCCAGACGTGAGTCTTATGCGCATATCCCCATGCCAAGAATGACCAATACTTACATGCTAAATGGCAAAGACTCTCTAGAAGCAATGATCGCCTCAGTTGATGATGGATTGTATGCAGTGAATTTTGATGGTGGACAAGTTGATATTACTTCGGGAAAGTTTGTGTTTTCAGCAAATGAAGCTTATTTAATTAAGAATGGAAAAATAACCACGCCAGTCAAAGGGGCGACGTTGATTGGCTCGGGCGATGAAGTGCTGAAGAAAATATCGATGGTGGCAAATGATCTCAAGCTAGACTCAGGCGTTGGTGTGTGCGGAAAAGATGGTCAATCTGTACCGGTTGGCGTGGGGCAGCCAAGTTTGAAGATCGACCAATTAACAGTAGGCGGCACAGAAGTAGACGCATAAATTGTGCTGAAATATATTTTGTTATTTGTTCAACATTAGATATAATATTTGACTTCTATCAAGGAGAGAGAATTAGGTGTTAGAAAACTATCTACCTATCATGGTTTTTATATTTTTAGGCGTTGCATTTGGCGTTGGCCCAATGTTAATTGGCTATTTATTAGGACCTAGCAAACCAGACGAGGAAAAAAATTCCCAGTTTGAGTGTGGGTTCCCTGCTTTTGATGACTCCCGTATGTATTTCAATGTGCGTTATTATCTAGTCGCTATTTTATTTATTTTGTTTGACTTAGAAGTTGCTTTCGTTTTTCCTTGGGCGGTCGTTCAGTCTGATCTTGGTTGGTTTGGCTTTATTAGTATGAGTATCTTTTTATTTTTATTGGTGGTTGGCTTTATCTTTGAATGGAAGAAGGGTGCACTAGAGTGGGAATAAGGATTATTTAGTATGGCAATTGAAGGTTTAATGAAAGAAGGCTTTGTTACCACGTCGTTGGACAAGGTGATTAACTGGGCAAGAACGGGTTCTTTGTGGCCAATGACATTTGGTTTGGCTTGTTGTGCAGTAGAGATGATGGAAGCCGGATCTTCGCGTTATGATCTTGACCGTTTCGGTATCGTTTTTAGACCAACGCCTAGGCAGTCAGATTTAATGATTGTGGCAGGTACACTAACCAACAAAATGGCGCCAGCGCTTAGAAAAGTTTACGATCAAATGCCTGAGCCAAGATGGGTGATTTCCATGGGTTCTTGCGCCAATGGTGGTGGTTATTACCATTACTCTTATGCGGTTGTACGCGGTTGTGACCGTATTGTACCGGTTGATGTGTATGTACCAGGTTGTCCTCCAACAGCAGAAGCGCTGCTTTATGGTATTTTACAACTTCAAGAAAAAATTCGTCGCACCAACACCATTGCGAGAACTTAATGGAAGATTTAAAAGAACAACTAATTGAAGAGTTTGGTGAAGATAACCTGGTTGAAGCTTTTGGCGAGCTTACCTTAACGGTTGATTCTGATGACATTATTAAAACCTGCCTTAAGCTTAGAGATTTTTACTCATTCGATACTTTGATTGACCTATGTGGTGTTGATTATTTAACTTATGGCCAGTCTGATTGGGATGCTAATGCTAGCTCTTCAGGCTTTAGCCGAGCACGTGAAGCGCAAAATGATGAAGATAGACACGAGCAACGTTTCGCCGTGGCTTATCATTTACTCTCAGTGAGTAAGAATTACCGATTACGGGTTAAGTCTTACGTTGACGAGGCAGAGCCTATTATTAAATCAGTGACTGATATTTGGGCATCAGCTGATTGGTATGAGCGTGAAGCTTTTGATTTAATGGGTATTTTGTTTGAAAACCACACTGATTTACGTCGTATTTTGACAGACTATGGTTTTGTTGGGCACCCACTACGCAAAGATTTCCCAATGATTGGTGAGGTTGAAATGCGTTATGACGAAGACTTGGGCCGCGTGGTTTACGAGCCTGTGAGTATTGAGCCAAATGTTAATGTACCTAGAGTAATCAGGAAATAAGATGGCTGAAATTCGTAACTATACCCTCAACTTTGGCCCTCAACACCCTGCAGCGCATGGTGTTTTACGCCTTATTTTAGAAATTGATGGTGAGGTGATTGAGCGTGCAGATCCACATATTGGCTTACTCCATCGTGGTACTGAAAAATTAGTAGAATCTAAGCCATATAACCAGTCTATTGGTTATATGGATCGCCTAGATTACGTTTCAATGATGTGTAATGAGCACGCTTATGTGATGGCAATTGAAACCATGCTTGAGCTTGAGATACCTGAGAGAGCAAAGTATATTCGTGTGATGTTTGATGAGATTACTCGTATTTTAAATCACTTAATGTGGCTAGGTACACACGGGCTTGATGTGGGTGCGATGAGTATTTTCTTGTACGCTTTTCGCGAGCGTGAAAAGTTGATTGACTGCTATGAAGCGGTATCAGGTTCACGTATGCATGCAACGTATTATCGTCCAGGTGGTGTTTACCGTGACCTTCCAGATAAGATGCCTCAGTATTTAGAGTCAGATTTCCGTACTGAAAAAGAGTTGAAGGTAATGAACGAGAACCGCCAAGGTTCGTTGTTAGATTTTATTGCTGACTTTGTTAAAGAATTCCCTAAGAGTATCAAGCAGTACGATGACTTACTAACAGACAATCGTATTTGGAAACAGCGTTTGGTTAATATTGGTATTGTTTCGGCCAATCGTGCCAAGCAGTTAGGCTTTACTGGCCCAATGCTTCGAGGCTCTGGCGTGGCTTGGGATTTGAGAAAAAATCAGCCTTATTCGGTTTATGACCAATTAGAGTTTGATATTCCAGTAGGCGTTACTGGTGATAGTTATGATCGTTATCTAGTGCGCATGGAAGAGATGCGCCAATCTAATCATATTATTGAACAGTGTGTTGGTTGGCTACGTCAAAATCCAGGCCCAGTCATGAGCGATGATCACAAAGTTGCGCCACCAAGTCGTGTTGAGATGAAAGACGATATGGAATCACTCATTCATCACTTTAAACTCTTTACAGAAGGCTATTGTTTGCCAGCAGGCGAAGTCTATTCTGCGATTGAACACCCTAAGGGTGAGTTTGGTATTTATTTGATTTCAGATGGCGCGAACAAGCCATATCGCGTTAAGATTAGAGCGCCTGGCTTTGCGCATTTAGCTGCCATGGATGAGATGGCAAGAGGACACATGTTGTCTGATGTAGTGACCATTATCGGCACACAAGATATTGTATTTGGTGAGATAGACAGATGATTTCAAATAAAGCAAAAAAACAAATCGATGCTTGGGTAGCAAAATATCCAGAAGGACATCAAAGTTCTGCAGTAATGGAAGCGTTGAAAATTGTCCAAGCTGAGAACGACAACAGATTAACATCCGATACCATTCAAGCGGTGGCAGACTATTTGGCTATGCCAGGTATTGCGGCAGCTGAAGTAGCAACATTTTATGAAAATTACAATCATAAGCCAGTGGGTAAGCACACCATTCGTTTTTGCCATAACATTTCATGCATGCTTAATGGTTCAGATGAGCTGATCACACATTTAGAAAACAAGCTAGGCGTTAAGACCGGCGAAGTAACCCCTGACGGTTTAATTAACGTTAAAAAAGTAGAATGTTTGGGTGCCTGCGTTGGTGCACCAATGTTTCAAATTGGCGACCAGTATTATGAAAATTTAACCGCCGATAAAATTGACGAAATTGTGGATGGTCTAAAATGAATGAAGTTTGTTTTAAAAACTTAGATCAAAAAGACCCGTGGTCGTTAAAGACATACGAGGCGAGCGGCGGTTATTCCGTTTGGCGAAAAATCCTAAAAGGCGAACTCACGCCTGAACAAATTATTGATGAATTAAAAACTTCTGGCCTACGTGGCCGCGGCGGTGCGGGTTTCCCAACGGGCCTTAAATGGAGTTTTATGCCGCGCAACGCCAACATGCAAAAATATGTGGTGTGTAATTCTGACGAAGGCGAGCCTGGCACTTGTAAAGACAGAGATATTTTAAGATTTAATCCGCATTCTGTTATTGAAGGTATGGCAATTGGTGGCTTTGTAATGAATGCAACCAAAGGTTATAACTACATTCGTGGTGAATTCATGGAGCCGTTTTATCGCTTTGAAGATGCGCTAAAAGAAGCCTACGATGCAGGCTTGCTCGGTGAAAATATTGATGGTAGCTCAGTGAGTTTTGATCTATACACGCACTTAGGCGCAGGCGCTTATATTTGCGGTGAAGAAACAGCACTTCTAGAATCACTTGAAGGTAAAAAAGGCCAACCAAGATTCAAACCACCATTCCCAGCGAATATCGGTTTATTTGGTATGCCAACTACGATTAACAATACAGAAAGCTTTGCTTCTGTTCCAGATATCCTTGCAAAAGGTGGGCAGTGGTTTGCCGATATTGGCGTTGCGAATTCTGGTGGTTGTAAATTATTTTCTGTCACTGGACATGTAAATAAACCAGAAAATTTTGAAGTACCAATGGGGTTGCCTTTTAAAGATTTGTTAGAAATGGCAGGTGGTATTCGCGAAGGTAGAACTTTAAAAGCGGTGATTCCAGGCGGATCATCAACCCCAGTGTTAACGGCAGAAGTTGCCATGGGCATGACCATGGATTATGACGGTATTGAAAAAGCGGGCTCTATGTTGGGTGCAGGCTCAGTCATCATCATGGATGACTCAACTTGCATGGTTGAGGCGTTGACGCGATTGGCGCATTTTTATTACGATGAATCTTGTGGTCAATGTACACCGTGTCGTGAAGGCACAGGTTGGTTATACCGTGTGCTAAAACGCATTATGGACGGCAATGGCAAGGCAGATGATATTGACTTGCTAATGAGTGTTCAAGATAAAATTATGGGCAACACAATTTGTGCGCTAGGTGATGCTGCGGCAATGCCAGTTGAAAGTTTCTTGAGGAATTTCCGTGAAGAGTTCGAGTATTACATCGAGCATGGCAAGAGTATGGTGAAAGGATAATGGCTGATATTGAAATTGAAATTGACGGTAATTTAGTTAACGCCAAAGCAGGTGAAATTCTTATCGCTGTTACTGACAGAGAAGGCATTAGTGTGCCGAGATTTTGTTACCATAAAAAATTATCAATAGCAGCTAATTGCCGCATGTGTTTGGTGGACGTTGAAGGTGCGCCAAAGCCACAGCCAGCATGTTCTACACCAATTGCTGATGGCATGAAAATTCATACCCAAAATGAAAAAGCCAAGGCTTCGCAAAAAGCGGTGATGGAATTTTTATTGATTAACCACCCACTTGATTGCCCAATTTGTGATCAAGGCGGAGAGTGTGAATTACAAGACGTGGCGATGGATTATGGTTCAGACGTTTCACGCTTTACTGAAGGTAAGCGTATTGTGGCTGATAGTGATATTGGTGCACTGATTCAAACTGATATGACTCGATGCATCCACTGTACCCGTTGTGTTCGTTTTGGCGCTGAAGTGGCCGGCATTATGGAGATGGGCGCTACTGGACGCGGTGAAGATCTAAAAATTGAGCCATTTTTGGAAGAGGGTATTCAATCAGAGCTTTCAGGCAATATGATTGATGTTTGTCCAGTGGGCGCGTTAACCTCTAAGCCTTTCCGTTATGAGCTTAGATCTTGGCAAATGAATGCTGTTTCCAATGTTGCCCGACATGATTTAGTCGGCTCGAACATTATTACACAAACTTATAAAGGTAAGGTTAAGCGTATTGTTGCTAAAGACAACGAAAGTATTAACGAGACTTGGATTTCAGATAGAGACCGTTTCTCATACGAAGGCCTTTCGCATGAAAACAGATTGCTAGCACCACAGATTAAAGTTGAAGGCACTTGGAAAGAAGTTGAGTGGAATGTGGCGCTAGATTTTGCCACTCGAGGCTTAGCAAACAATGTGTTTAACACGCATCAAACAGATAAATTGGGCGCCCTGGCTTCAAACACAGCAACGTTGGAAGAGTTTCACTTATTACAAAAGATCTTAAGAAGCGTTGGTTCTGAAAATATTGACCACCGTTTGAATGTTAAAGATCTGGACAATGCTATCTCACTTGAATCAAGTATTAAATTAGCAGGTCTAGAAGGTGTTGATCATGCGCTTGTGATTGGCTCGAATCTACGATTAGAACAGCCAATGATTAGTCACCGTTTACGTAAGGCTAATTTATCAGGTGCCAGTATTGATGTGATTAATGCGATGGCGTTTGATTTTAATTACCGCCTTAACAGTGAAAATATTATTTCACCAAACCAAACAGCGGCAATGTTAGCAGGCGTGTTAAAGTCAGTTTTACAAAATGCACAGGTTGAAATTCCAGACTACTTAGTAGACATTAAAGTAAATGATGTTGCAACGCAATTAGCAGAAAAACTATCTCAGTCAGATAATTCAGTGATTGTTTTGGGCGAGCACATTGTTAATAATCCGCAAGCAGCTAGTATTGCTAATTTGGTGAGTGAGATTGCACAACATACTAATTCTACAACGCTTAATGTCAGTGCTACTGCCAATTCTATGGCGGCTAACATGACAGGCTTTGTACCAGGTAAAGGTGGTTTAGATGTAAACGCTATGTTGGCAGCTGATTTAAAAGCTTATATTTTGTTAGATATTTATCCACAATATGATTTCCATCATTCACTTCAAGCTGTTGAAGCGCTCAGTAATGAAGATACTTTTGTGATTTCTTTAAACAGTTTTAAAGATGATGCAGTTGCGCAGTATTCAGACGTTTTATTACCGATTGCCAGTTTCTACGAAACATCAGGTTCGCATGTGAATGTCGAGGGTGAAGTTCAATCATTCGCAGCAGCAGTAAACGCACCAAGCGATACAAAACCTGCTTGGAAAGTGCTAAAAGTATTGGCTGACTTGTTAGAGTTACCAGGTTTTCACTATGCAGATTCCACGCAAGTAACCAGCGAAGTCATGCATCAAAGTCACAAACAGCATGTGCATGGTGAGAGCATCGATGTGAAAGTTAAAAGAGGGGTTAATGTTATTTGGCAAAAATCGCCTTATGCTGTTGATGTTTTATCTAGACATGCAACTTCATTGCAAGCGACCAATATTGGCCAAATTAACAGCGCTTCAATGAATAAAGCCACCGCTAAAAAGTTAGAAGTTGCACAAGACGATGAATATCTAGGTGTGCCAGTAGCGATTAACGAAGCAGTGGCTAATAATTGTGTATTTGTTAATGCTAATCACTCAACAGGAGTGCAGTCATGATGGCATTGTGGCAATCATTTGTTGAACTAGTCCATGAATTAATGCCATGGTTTGATGGATCGATCGCAACCATTCTAATTATTTTAATTAAGGCTATTGCTTTGGTGATGCCGCTGATGTTAGTGGTGGCTTATTTCACTTATGCTGAGCGTAAAGTCATTGGTTATATGCAGTTGCGTATTGGTCCTAACCGTGTTGGTCCAAAAGGTTGGTTGCAACCGATTGCAGATGCTTTAAAGCTAATGACCAAGGAAATTATTTTCCCAACCAAGGCTAATATTTACTTATTCTTATTGGCGCCAATATTGGCAATTGCACCTGCGATTGCAGTTTGGGCAGTTATTCCTTTTGACGAAGGTATTTACGTGGCTAATCTAGACATTAGTTTGTTGTACGTTCTAGCGATTGGCTCGATTGGCGTGTATGGCATTATTTTGGCGGGTTGGGCGTCTAACTCTAAGTACCCACTTTTGGGTGCGTTGCGTAGTGCTTCACTCCTAGTATCTTACGAAATTGTGATTGGTTTTGCTTTGGTAACCGTGGTTATGATTGCCGGCAGTGTTAATCTTAACGATATTGTGATGGCACAGAAAGGCAGCATCCTGCACTGGTACTGGATCCCATTATTCCCAATGATGATTATCTTCTTTATTTCTGCTTTGGTTGAAACTAACCGCGCACCTTTTGACGTAGTAGAAGGCGAGTCAGAAATTGTAGGCGGTACTCATGTTGAGTATTCTGGTATGACCTTTGCGGTCTTTTTCTTAGCAGAATATGCCAACATGATTCTCATGGCCGTATTAGCTGTGATAATGTTCTTTGGTGGTTGGCACTCTCCATTTGAAGGTGTTCCTTATATGGATGCAGCGTTTGCATGGGTGCCAGGCATTATCTGGTTACTAGCCAAAACCAGCTTCTTTATGTTTTTGTATTTGTGGATACGTGCAACTTTCCCACGTTTTCGATACGATCAAATCATGCGCTTGTCATGGAAGGTTTTCTTACCCTGGACCATCGCTTGGATTTTTGTGGTGGCGTTGATGACACAACTAAAAATAGGACCTTGGTTCTAGTACTGATACTGGGAGTGTAATTTATGATTAATAACATTAAAAAATTAGTAAAAGATTTCAGTTTAAGTGAATTACGTGGTGGACTAAAAATTACCGCGAAAGAGCTGATTAATAAAAAAATTACGGTTCAGTATCCAGAGGAAAAAACCCCGATTTCACCACGTTTTAGAGGTATACACGCATTGCGACGTTACCCAAATGGGGAAGAGCGTTGTATTGCTTGTAAACTCTGTGAAGCGGTTTGCCCGGCCAATGCAATCACCATTGAATCAGAAATGCGAGACGATGGCACACGCCGCACTACACAATATGATATTGATTTGTTTAAATGTATTTTTT
>JAPYQD010000154.1 GCA_029937335.1 Gammaproteobacteria bacterium | reverse complement strand
CGACACAGTTACTCGCTAAGGCGCTTAATTTGCAAGAAGATGAATATCAGCTATGTTTTCAATCAATATTCGGTCGTGAAGAGTGGCTTAAGCCACAAACCAAAAATAGCTTAGAATCTTTGGCGCAAAACGGTACTCAACACGTACAAGTGATCTGTCCTGGTTTTTCTGTTGACTGTTTAGAAACCTTAGAAGAGATTGATGAAGAGAACAGAGGTTATTTTATGGAGGCAGGTGGCAAGGAGTTTAGTTATATTCCTGCGCTAAATGATCGTGATGACCATATACAAGCACTCTCAAGCATTATTGCGCAACAACTCTAATAACTTCGCATAATTTATATTATGTTAAATAATGTAAATATTAAAGAAATTAATCAGAAAAATAGCCACCCTCTTTACGAAAAGCATTCGTCACTATTTTTTATACAATTGAATAGGTACATAACCTAAATTAATATAATCGTTAATCTTTGCCGGGCCACTTGCTGCAACATCAACAATATCGATGTATTCTTCCGGTTTTACATCTCTCCATCCAGAATACACACCACAAACGTGTAAATTGGTTCCATCCTTAACAATGTCCCTTAGTAGTGAAATAGCTTCAGGCTGCTCATTTACTCGCCTGCTCATAAGTTGAAACTGTTCTCTGCCATGCGAAACAATTGCAATATCTAGATTAGGGTATTTTTCTTTCAGCTGCGCCTTTAAGTCTTTAATCATGGGTGCTGCCCATTCCCATGTTTTCTTATCACGTTCAATCAGCTCAAACACTACGCCAGCAGGCTCTTCGTTAGCTTGAATTAGACGGTCAACGCCAGGGTGTGTGTAATTTGCTATTACAGTGCTACTTATTAGTATTACCCATACCAATAATACTAATGCTTTAATGTTGCCACTAAGTTTGTTCATATCTTGGCTTCTTATCTTCTGTTGTTTAGCTATCATTGTATGCCTTACTCTTTATAATGGCAAATATGCCCAATCAGATCTTTAATGTTCAACTTAAGAAAAATAAGCGGAATTTTGAATGTTCAGAAAATGATTCAATTCTAGAAGGTGGGCTTCGCCACGGTTTAGCGATGCACTACGAGTGTAGCAATGGTACTTGTGGTGCTTGTGTTGCCAAACTTATTGATGGTAATGTTAAACAAATACAACACCATGATTTTGTCTTGACTGAGGAGCAAAAAACTCAAGGTGAGTTTTTGATGTGTTGTAATGCACCGTCTTCAGACGTTACGCTAGAGTTAGAACTCATTGGCGATGTTAAATCAATCGCCATTCAAAACATTGAAACTAAAGTAAAGAAAATTAGCTTTGTTAATGATAATTTAGCCATTATCACTCTAAGAACACCACGCTCTAAAACATTACAATTTATGGCAGGGCAAGATGTTGAGCTGTCTTTTAAAGGCAATACTTCGCGTTATCCGCTTGCCTCTTGCCCTTGTCATGGTATGGAGTTAGAGTTTCATATTAGGAATATGCCTGAAGATGCTTTTGCCACTGCCCTATTCACTAAGAAAATTAAGTCTAAGTCTATTATTGATTTGGAAGGCCCTAAAGGTATATTTGTACTTAAAGAAACCTCGACACGACCAATGACATTTATTGCCTGGGATAGTGGTTTTGCACCGATTAGAAGCTTAGTAGAGCATGCTTTTTCATTAGAGATGCCTAATTCCGTGTATTTTTATTGGGCCTACCCTGCTGATGAGCAAGCGCCCTATTTAGAAAACCATGCAAAATCCTGGCAAGTGATTGTGGACGATTACACTTACACGCCGATCGCTTGCGAGTTTGATCAATCAAGTAAAAATGATTGCCAAAAAGTAGCAAAACAGATTTTTAGCGCCCTAGATTTAAACCTTATTAATCAATCTGATTTATATATTTCAGCCCCCGCTGAAGTGTTGATTTATTTGGGTGAATTATTGCTTGAAAATGGGCTGGACG
>JAPYQD010000153.1 GCA_029937335.1 Gammaproteobacteria bacterium | reverse complement strand
AATTAATGTGTGACACATCAGCACCAAACTCACCCATGCGAGTAATACCCACCATAGCGTTAAGGTTAGCACCATCTAAGTAAACTTGACCACCATGGTTGTGAATAATATCACAAACTTGCTTAATCTCAACTTCAAACACACCGTGAGTTGATGGGTATGTCACCATGATTGCTGAAAGCTTATCAGTATGCTTTTCTGCTTTAGCTTTTAAATCATTAATATCAATATTGCCTGATTCATCACATTTTACAATCACCACCTTCATGCCAGCCATTACGGCACTAGCAGGGTTAGTGCCGTGCGCTGATGATGGAATAAGACAAATATTGCGATCGAAATCACCGCGAGACTCGTGATAAGAATGGATTGCCAATAACCCTGAAAACTCACCTTGAGAGCCCGCATTTGGCTGTAACGATACTGCATCGTAACCTGTTACCTCGGCCAATGCATGCTCTAAATCTTTAAATAATTGCTGATAGCCCTTAGTTTGATCAACCGGCGCATACGGGTGCATTGATGAAAAACCCGGTAAACTGATTGGATACATTTGCGTAGCAGCGTTAAGTTTCATCGTACAAGATCCAAGTGCAATCATTGAATGATTAAGAGCAATGTCCTTGTTTTCTAGGCGTTTTAGATAACGCATCATTTCTGTCTCAGAGTGATAACGACTAAAGACTGGGTGGGTTAAGTAGTCTGAATCTCTTAACATAGCAGATGTTAGGCTAGATTCAACTTCAGTTAAAGAATCAACAGAGAAAACTGCCAATAATTCAGATAAATCTTGTGTTGTTGTGGTTTCATCAACAGCAATAGTTAATTGATTATCGTTTAATAAACGTAAGTTAATATTTTGTGCTTGCGCTTTAGCAAACAAGACTTGAGCGTCAGTTGTATTCAATGTAATCGTGTCAAAGAACTGCTCACTTGCTAACTCAAAACCAGCCTGAGTTAGGCTTTTGGCAAGGCTGCTCGCCTTAGAATGTACTTTGTTGGAAATTTTCTTTAAACCGTTAGCGCCATGGTAAATACCATAGGCCGCTGCCAATACCGCTAATAACACTTGAGCCGTACAAATATTACTGGTGGCTTTGTCACGACGAATATGTTGCTCACGCGTTTGTAATGACATACGCATTGCTGGGTTACCGTGGACATCTTGAGATACACCGATAATTCGCCCTGGCACCATACGTTTAAACTCATCACGCGTGGCTAAAAATGCTGCGTGTGGACCGCCAAAACCCATTGGAACGCCAAAGCGCTGTGAATTACCAATGGCAATATCAGCGCCCATTTCAGCTGGTGTTTTAATTAAGGTTAGCGCCAAAATATCACAAGCAACAATGGTTAATACACCCGCCTCTTTTGCCTTAGTAATATCAGTGGTAAGGTCACGAACCTCGCCATTTGTACCTGGTGACTGCATAAGTACAGCAAAACAATCAGAAAAATCGTTGTTTTGAACATCTTCAACAACCAACTCAATGCCAATTGGTTTTGCACGGGTTTGCAAAATAGTAATGGTTTGTGGGTGAGTATTACTATCAACTAAGAATCGATTAGATTTATTCTTTTTGTTGGCACGTTTAGCCATCATCATCGCCTCTGCTGCTGCAGTTGGCTCGTCTAACAAAGAGGCGTTGGAAATATCCATACCCGTTAGATCCATAATCATTTGTTGGAATGTTAGCAACATCTCTAGACGACCCTGGGAGATCTCTGCTTGATAAGGCGTATAAGCAGTATACCAGCCTGGATTTTCTAAAATATTACGCTGGATCACGGTCGGCATCAAAGTGCCGTAATAACCTTGACCGATAAAATTACTGAATAATTGATTTTGACCTGCAAGCTTTTTAGCAAGCGCTAAGCTGTCACGCTCAGTTAACCCCTCTTCAACTTCCATACGGTTACCAAACAAGATGCTTTCTGGTACTGTTCTAGCAACAACTTGCTCTACAGAATCGCAACCAATAG
>JAPYQD010000152.1 GCA_029937335.1 Gammaproteobacteria bacterium | reverse complement strand
AATTATTATAGACACATAAAAAGAGGCAATTATATACTAAGCATCGGTAAAATTCGAGATTTTGTATGCGTTGGATTCTATGGGGATTGTCAAACTAATTATTCTTGCAATGGTTATTTTTCTAGGTTTTAGCTTGTTTAAAAAATTTAGAAAACCGGCCAGTCATACCGATCAACAGCCTTCTACCAACAAGATGGTGGCTTGTAGTGTTTGTAAAACACACATTCCTGAAAATGAAGCGATTATTCATAATGGCAAGGTTTATTGCTCAAAAGAGCACATGGAGTAGGGCATGAAATTTTTATTAGATTTTTTTCCGATTGCTTTATTTTTCATCGTTTATAAAACGATGGGCTTGTACGCGGCTATTTACGCCATGATTGGCGCCACTGCATTGCAAATGTTAATTACACGCTTTCAAACGGGTAAATTTGAAAACACACACCTAATCACTTTTGGATTGTTAGTCGTATTTGGTGGTATTACTCTGGCGATTAAAGACCCTGCCTTTATTATGTGGAAGGTTAGTGTGTTGTATGTTGTGTTCGCATTGGCACTCATACTAAGTATGTGGATTGGTGAAAAAACACTCTTGCAGCGCATGCTTGGTAAAGAAATGACATTGCCTGCAAAAGTGTGGCATCAGCTTACTTGGTTTTGGGGCATTGGTTTTAGTGGTATTGCATTGGTGAATGCCTATTATGTCGATATCGCACTGAGCACTCGAAGTGCACTATTTAGTGCATCAACATTAGACCCTAAAGTTGAGCTAACTGAGCTAGACTGCGCATCAACTGCAGTAGAGCAGCTTTGCCTTGCAGCACAGCAAAGTGAAGAGGCTTGGGTGAATTTCAAATTATTTGGCACCATGGGTCTGACCTTTGCACTCATCATTATTACAGTCATATTTATCTCAAAATACATTAAGGAAGAAAAATGAAACACACGCCTCTATATCAAGCACACGTCGATGCTGGCGGAAAAATGGTCGATTTTGGCGGCTGGGAAATGCCACTGAATTATGGCTCACAAATCCAAGAGCACCATCAAGTGCGCAATGATGTCGGTATGTTTGATGTCTCACACATGACCACGGTTGATTTTAAAGGTGTCGAAGCCAAAAAATTCTTACAAACTTTGATTGCGAATGATGTTGATAAATTAAAGACACAAGGCAAAGCACTATATAGCTGTATGCTTAATGAAGCTGGCGGTGTGGTGGATGATCTGATTGTTTATTATCAAGATGATGAAAATTATCGTATGGTGATTAATGCTGGTACAACCGAAAAAGACATTGCCTGGATTAATGCTCAAGCTGAGGGTTTTGATGTAGCTGTTGAGCCTAAATTAGATCTGGCAATGATTGCCGTACAAGGACCAAACGCACGTGCAAAAGTATTTGAAGCCATGCCTGGTGTTGAAGATGTAGCCGGTGACTTAAAGCCGTTTAACTCAGCAAGCCTTGGTGGGCTGTTTATTGCGCGTACGGGTTATACCGGTGAAGATGGTTTTGAGATTATGTTGCCAGAGAAATCGGCTGAATTCACTTGGAAGATGCTCATGGAAGTTGGGGTTAAGCCTTGTGGCTTGGGTGCTCGTGATACGTTGCGCCTAGAAGCAGGTATGAGTTTATACGGCTCTGAAATGAATGACGAGGTGTCACCACTTGAAGCAGCGCTGACTTGGACCGTTGATCTAACGGATGAAGACAGACGTTTTGTTGGTCGCGATGCATTAGAAGTGTTAAAAGATAAAGGCGCTAACAACACCATTGTTGGCTTGGTATTGGAAGGAAAAGGTGTGATTCGTGACCACCAAAAAGTGGTAACTAATAACGGTGAAGGCGAAGTAACCTCTGGCACATTCTCGCCAACCATGGGCAAAGCCATTGCACTCGCGAGTGTGCCAAAAGGCTCGGAAGGATTATGTGAAATCGAGATGCGAAATAAGATGGTTTCGGCTAAAATAGTCAAACCGCCATTTGTA
>JAPYQD010000151.1 GCA_029937335.1 Gammaproteobacteria bacterium | reverse complement strand
TAAACTGACCTTGTTCTTTTCTAGCCCATAGCCAAGCGAACAACGCTGTTCTAGCACCGCCAATATGCAAGTAACCTGTTGGGGAAGGCGCGAATCTTGACTTCATCAATTTAAGAAACCTTTTCGGCTTTAGCGTACCAAGCTTGCGCTTTTTCAGTATCTTTTGACACTTCTTTTCCGTCTTCATACAACATACCCAATGCATACATTGCACCTGGCAAATCAAAATCGGCTGCTTTTTCAAACCACTCAATAGACTTATTAATGTCTTTTTCTACACCCTCGCCAGTCATATAAGCTACACCAATCATATGATGTGCAAATGCATGACCTTGTTCAGCTGCTTGAATAAAATTCTCAAGGCCTAAAGGTTGATTTTCAACCATACCTAAACCATTCATTTGCATCATGCCTAAACGCCATAATGATTCCGCATCACCTTGAGCGGCTAGTGGTGCTAATAACTGGTAAGCCATAGAAAAATTTTTTGAATCAAAAGCGGCTATACCACTGTGTAAGTCTGCTGAGAAAGCATCGGTTTCGTTAAAATTTGGCATTGTTGTTTATATTTAAAAATAGAACAATTTTACACGGTTATAATGTATTTTTAAACCTTCAAACAACCTCAATAGTAGTATGGAATTCAATCAACAAGAATCTGAACAAAACTCTATTATTTCTGTTGAAGATTCCCAAATTAAATTAGCACATACCACATTAAACACACCCTGCTTTATCTCACCCAAATATTTCACAGAAACTGAAATAACTAATTTAGATAGCTTAGATAAGGCTTTGCTTTTTCCGCTAAGTTCTGAAGATGATATTGATATACTCATCATTGGCACAGGAAGTGCAACTCAATTCTTGCACCCTAAACAACAAATAGCCATTCAACAAATGGGCATTGGCGTCGAAAGTATGAATAGCGAGTCTGCTTGCCGAAGTTTTAACTTGTTATTGTCTGACATTCGACGCGTTGGATTACTGCTCTTATGACACGAACACTGTTTAGCAAAATTCGTCATTTTTGGCATTACTTTAAAATGGATACGCCACTATTCTTACTATTGATTATCATTAGTTCGTTTGGCTTAATTGTACTTTATAGCGCTTCTGCTAACTCAACAACCTTACTTTATAAACAAATTACACATTTCACATTGGCCTTTGGCGTGATGCTAGTAATTGCACAAATACCACCTTACCTTTTCCGTCGTTATTCGCCCTATCTTATGTTATTTGGTATTTTTTTATTAATGCTTGTATTGCTATTTGGCTCTAGTAGTGGTGGCGCCCAGCGCTGGCTCGATTTAGGCTTTGTACGTTTTCAACCTTCTGAATTAATGAAAGTCATTGTGCCGATTGCTATCGCCTCCATCCTTAGCGAAAAAACCTTGCCACCTCAGCCACTACCCATATTGATTTCTGTTGTCTCTATTATTGCCATCGTTTTACTGATTGCCAAACAACCCGACTTAGGCACTTCATTGCTCATTGGCGCTAGCGGTGTTTATGTATTATTTTTCTCAGGTGTTCGTGTTCAATTAATCAAATACAATAATTGGCTAAATCTTGGCTTGATAAGCACCTTAATTGGTAGCAGTGGTTACATCGCCTGGAACTATCTATTAATGGCGTATCAAAAAAAACGCATTCTTACGCTAATCGATCCAAGCTCTGATCCACTGGGTTCAGGCTATCAAATATTTCAATCAAAAATCGCTATTGGTTCTGGTGGCTTGCTAGGTAAAGGTATCGAGCAAGGCTCACAATCTCGACTTAACTTTTTGCCCGAAGACACCACTGATTTTATCTTTGCCGTGATTGCTGAAGAGTTAGGATTTTTAGGGGTGTTGTTGCTTTTGTCTATTTACGGTCTTATTATTTATCGCTGCTTTATTATCTCTTTTGAATCAGAAGATACTTTTTCTAAATTACTCGGCGCCAGCCTAACCTTGATTTTCTTTACTTATATTTTTGTTAATATCGG
>JAPYQD010000150.1 GCA_029937335.1 Gammaproteobacteria bacterium | reverse complement strand
TCAATCACAATATCTTGTGTGGCTGATGAAAATCCTAATAGCACCGCACCATAAGCCATAATGGTTAAGCCATCAATGCCAGCTTTTGGATCAACCGATGACATTAGTAAAATCGCACCCATAATTGCCAACTGCGAAACCAACATCCAAGCACGGCGGCGACCCAATGTTTTGGTTAAAATCGGTAAAGGTAGGCGGTCAACTAACGGCGCCCACACAAACTTAAATGAGTAACCCAACGCCGCCCATGAAAAATAAGTAATGGTTGATTTGGCAACGCCCGCCTCATTCAACCAAAGCCCCAGCGTTGAAAAAATAAGTAAGATTGGCACGCCAGCTGAAAAACCTAGAAACAACATGGTTATCACTCGTGGGTGAATAAAGAGTTTAATGCTGTCTAAATAATTAGCTAACACTGATTCCAAGGCATATCATCATGACGCCAGCCATTGACATTACCACGCTGATCTAGTTCGTCAAGATCACCTTCGAAGCCACTCACTACATGAGAAACATTGGTAAAGCCATTATTAATCAAACATCGGCCTGCATCATCAGATCGATAGCCGCTGCGACAAATTAAAATAATCTCAGTACTGAGTGCACTTTCACCAATAAAACGTTTGATCGCAGCAATAAAATCATCTGGATGTGGTTCCCAATCTGGCTCATCGACCCAAGGCACAAAAATACAATCCAATGGTCTACCGACAAACTTGTTTTCAGCCTCGGTACGCACGTCAATTAAAACCGAATCCGGATTCTCTTGAAGATGCTCATAAGCTTTTTTTGGTAAGTATTGTACTAACTGACTCATGACTTCATTATAACGACATCTTCATCAGTTTGAACATGATCAAATAACTCGATAACGTCCTTATTATGCATACGAATACAGCCTTTTGATCCAGGTACACCCATCGGTGTTTCGTCGGGAGAACCGTGAATATAAATATAACGACCTTTGGTATTGTTATTATGCGCCTCAAGACCTTCTAACCAAAGGATGCGGGTGAGTATCCAATCTCTATCAGGGTTTTGACTAAATAATGTTTTTGAAAAAATTTCGCCAGTTGGTTCTCTAGCAACCAGTACCGATCCTATCTCTAAGTCAGTGCCAATTTTTTCTGAAATTTTGAATTTTCCCAAAGGTGTGCAGTAAGAACCCTCGGTTTCGCCCACACCATTTTTTGCACTACTAATAGAATAAGTTTTACCTTTGTATTCAAGTGTTTGATTTTTAATGTTAATACTTATCACTTTGTAAACAATGCGATCGACTCAACATGAGCGGTTTGTGGAAACATATCCATCACCCCTGCAGTGTCTAGTTTGTAACCTAATTCAATCAATTTAGCCGTGTCTCGTGCTAATGTTGCCGGATTGCACGATACGTACACCAGCCTCTCAACACCGAGTTTGGGCAGTAATTCTACAATCTCAATCGCACCTGAACGCGCCGGATCAATCAGCGCCTTGTTGTAATTTTTACCCCTAAACCATGGCGCACCCTCAACTTCTTTAAACAAATCGGCCTTGTAAAAATCTGCATTGGTAATTGCATTTTTTTCAGCATTGTATTTGGCACGCTCAATCAAGCCTAAATCACCCTCGATACCCACCACATGTTTAGCATGCTTGGCAATTGGCAAAGTAAAGTTACCCAAACCACAAAACAAATCAATCACTTCATCTTCATCATTAAGTTCGAGCATATCAAGCGCTAAGTTAATCATCTTTTGATTAAGTTTAAAGTTTACTTGAGTGAAATCGGTTGGTAAAAATTCCATCACGATATCATGATCAGGGTGAGAATACGTCAGCACAACTGGCTGATCTAATGGCTTAACGGTATCTGCACCACCACTCTGAGTGTAAAACGTAATATCTAACTCATTGGCACAATCAAGTAATATTTGCTCGTCTTTAGCCGTTAGCAGCTCTAAATGTCGTAAGATTAACACCGTGTTATTCTCAGCCACTGCAACTTCTAATTGTGGAACTTGTGATTTGATTGAGAGCTTTTCTATTGCCTCAGC
>JAPYQD010000149.1 GCA_029937335.1 Gammaproteobacteria bacterium | reverse complement strand
TGATGCATGGCTACTTTGGTACATTATTCGGCTCAGCCTCATTCGTTGTCTATCTGAGTATTATGATGATCAGCTTTAGCATTGCCAGTACTGCATCTTGGGCTAATATTTTCACTTCAACTGGCGGCGTGCTTGGCGCATTATTGGCCAAGTTTAAAGCGGCTCGAGAAAAAGCAAAAGCTAAAAAAGCAGCAAAATTAGTGATCACACCTAAACAAACCAACAGCCAAAGACCGGGCGTTATAGCCAAAGTTAAATCCGCTAAAATAAAATCCAACAAAAAAATCAAAAAAGTGGCACCTGCCTCGTCCAACCTATTCAACACTAAAGCCTTGAGTGGCTTGCCTGATTTATCCTTACTTGACGAAATCAGCACCAATACTTCAGGTTATTCTGAGCAAGCACTCGAAGACATGTCACGCCAAGTGGAGATCAAACTCAAAGACTTTGGTTTTGAGGTCAGTATTACCACCGTTACCCCAGGTCCTGTCGTTACTCAATTTGAGCTTTCATTGGCACCAGGGGTTAAAGTTTCACAAATCATGAATCTAAACAAAGACCTTGCTAGGGCCTTACTGGTTGAAAGCGTGCGTATTGTTGATGTGATTCCGGGCAAACCAGTGATTGGATTAGAAATTCCAAATGCTGAACGCGAAATGATCAGCCTAAAAGAAATCCTCGCTTCTGAGGTCTTTGCCAAATCAGATTCAGTATTAACGATGGGTCTCGGTAAAGACATTAACGGACTACCGGTGATTGCCAATTTATCTAAGATGCCACACTTGTTGGTGGCCGGCGCAACCGGTATGGGTAAGTCTGTTGGCATTAATGCCATTATTTTAAGCGTGCTATACAAAGCCAAGCCCGACGAAGTACGTATGATCATGATTGACCCTAAGATTGTTGAACTTGCTTGCTACGCTGATATTCCACATCTACTCACCCCAGTGGTCACTGACATGAGTCAAGCGGCCTCTGCCTTGTGGTGGTGTGTGAATGAGATGGAGCGCCGATATTCATTATTGGCTAAATTTGGCGTACGTAATATTGAGGGCTTTAACGAAAAACTCAAAAAAGCCAAAAACAAAGGTGAGCCATTATTAGACCCTTCTTTTAACACCAACACAGCTGAAGAAGGGGAAACTGCCCCTGAACTCGAAAAACTTCCTTTGATTATGTTGGTGATTGATGAATATGCTGACATGCTCGGTGCACTCGCCCAAGAAGACCGAGCCAAAGCCAAGCGTGTGGAGGCGCTAATTGTGCGTCTAGCGCAAAAAGCGCGTGCTGCTGGCATTCACCTTATTATCTCCACACAACGCCCAAGCGTGGATGTTATCACCGGTCTAATTAAATCTAACGTGCCAACCCGTATTGCCTTTAAAGTTTCAAGCAAGGTGGACTCTCGCACTATTCTCGATCAAGGCGGTGCAGAGCAATTACTCGGCATGGGTGACATGCTTTATATGACTCCAGGTATTTCACACCTAACCCGCGTTCATGGTGCCTTTGTTGATGACGATGAAATTACTCGTGTGGTTGATTTCTTGCGCAAAAACTCACAGCCAAACTACCTTGATGGCATTCTTAATGCTCATAGTGAATCAGCTGATTCGCACGAAGGTAGTAACAGTAGCGGTGTCACTGGCGAGCTTGATGCGCTTTATGATGAAGCAGTACAAATCGTGACTTCATCACGCCGTGCTTCGATCTCTAGCTTACAACGACGCATGCGCATTGGTTACAACCGTGCTGCACGTATTATTGAAGACATGGAGGCTAGTGGTGTGGTTAGCACCATGAACAGTGCTGGCAACCGTCAAGTCTTAGCGCCAGAACCGATCAATACTGATGACTAAAATCCTGGTTGTGTTGTCCATTTTTTGGGCCAATACAGCGCTTAGCACCAACCATCAGTTTGCTGATTTTTTTAATTCACTTGAATCACTCAAAGCCAACTTCACCCAAACTACCTACAACGATACGCACTCACTGCTCAGCACCACGTCAGGCACTTTAAGCTTTAAACGCCCGCAACAACTACGCTGGCACACCAC
>JAPYQD010000148.1 GCA_029937335.1 Gammaproteobacteria bacterium | reverse complement strand
TTGGTGTTTCAATTTCTTTGTCTAAGGCAATACTATTTAAATACGATGTATTAACACCCGTTGGCAAATCCATACCTTCATGATGCGCCATGTCCATGAGTTGATTTAATAAGAATTTTGCTCGGTCATCGCCCTCGACTTTAGCGACAGATTTAAAGGCTTCTAGCCATTCTTGGGTTTCTAACGGATCGATATCTTGATTTGGCATAATAAACGAAATTTGTTTATAAAAATAGATCGATTATCCCAAATTTACAGCGCTTTGAAAGCCTACTTTACAAAATATTTCGTCAGTAAAAGTGCGCCGATAAATCCTGTGATTCCAAGGCTAATTTGCCACAATTCATTTGCAGAGTCTAGATGCAATCCAATATAGCTGCCAATAAATAACGCTAGGATTGGAAAAATATAAAGCATAAAAGCACGTGAGAATAATTCAGCCGATGAAATCTCTAAAGTGACAAAATCACCAACGGTTACTCCATCTTGTAAAGGTTTATTAAACACAGTGTAATGATCAAAGTAATTAGCCAATATACCTGTACCACAGCCACTACTAGCCGAACAACTGTGGCAACCGCCTGAACGATTGACTTTCAGTGTCATCGTTTCATTCTCAAGTGCAATTACTTCAAACTGTTCTTTCATTTAATGTACTCTTTGTGATTAAAATAAACCATTTATTTGAATTCATTTTATCACTATGCCTATTTCACAATCTATTTTTAAAGCTTACGATATTCGTGGCATTGTTGAGCAAGAACTCACTCCTGAAGCAGTCAAACTAATCGGCCTTGCCATTGGTAGTGAATCTGTCGCTAAAGGCGAGCGTGGTATTGTGGTTGGGCGCGATGGACGCCTCAGTGGATTGACGCTAATGAGTGCGTTAAAAGACGGCCTTAAAGCCAGTGGCTGCCATATTGTTGACATTGGCATGGTGCCTACCCCGCTGGTGTATTACGGCACGTATACCAAAGCTGCCACTTCAGGGGTGATGATTACTGGTTCACACAATCCACCAGAATATAATGGTTTTAAAATTATGATTGCCGGTGAAACCCTTTCAGGTGATCGCATCCAAGAACTCTATCAACGTATTGTTAATAATGATTTCAATACGGGTCATGGTACTTCAACCAAAGTTGATATCGAACAAGATTATATTGATCGTATCAAATCAGACATCAAACTCGACAAACCACTTAACATTGTTGTGGATGCAGGTAATGGTGTTGCTGGCAATATTGCGCCTAAACTTTTTGAACAACTCGGCGCCAAAGTCACTAAGCTATTTTGTTTAGTTGACGGCACCTTCCCTAACCATCATCCTGACCCTTCGAAATTACATAACCTTGAAGATATTATCAAAGAAGTAATAGATACCGGCGCAGACATGGGATTTGCTTTTGATGGTGATGGCGACCGACTCGGTCTTATTGACAATAAAGGTAATGTTATTTGGGCAGACCGCCAAATGATTCTCTACTCAAGAGATATTCTTGAACGCAATAAAGGCGCCAAAATCGTGTTTGATGTTAAGTGTTCATCCTTACTACCAAAAGACATCGCTGAACATGGTGGTGAGCCAATTATGTCGCGTACAGGTCACAGCTTTATCAAAGCTAAACTTAAAGAAACCGGTGCTGCACTCGGTGGCGAGATGAGTGGTCATATTTTCTTTAAAGAGCGCTGGTACGGTTTTGACGATGCACTTTACACCGGTGCAAGATTATTAGAAATTATGTCAAAAACCGATAAAACTTGCGCCGAAGTTTTTGCCGATTTACCCGATAGTATCAACACGCCTGAGATCAATATTCACTTTGATGAGCAAGGCCAGCAGTTTGAGGCAATGGACAAGCTTGCTAAAAATGTGAGCTTTGAAGGTGCTAACATTATCACCATTGATGGCGTACGAGTGGATTATCCTAACGGCTGGGGTTTGGTTCGCCCTTCTAACACTACGCCATGTTTAGTATTACGTTTTGAGGCAGATAATCAAAAAACTCTAGAAGAAATTCAAACAAAATTCAGAACTTGGCTAGAAGCTAACGATATT
>JAPYQD010000017.1:4342-11905 GCA_029937335.1 Gammaproteobacteria bacterium | reverse complement strand
GATTTCACCCCAACTTTCAGATCTTCTTCGCGATCGGCCATTGCGTACATGGTGTCATAAACGACTGTCCAAATAACCGTTGCAGCAAATACCCACCAAGCACTGTTAGGCACACTACCATTCGTTGCAGCAAATGCCATTGGCACACTCATGGCAAAAGCCAGACCTAATATAAACTGAGGCAAGTGTGTCCAACGCTTAGTAAAGGGGTAGAGTATCGCTAGCCCTGCAGCAATAAAGGCCAGCTGAATGGTTAGACTATTGGTCATCAACACCAAACCAAAGGCGATGAGCATTAAGATAAAAAATAAAATCAAAGCAGCCTTAGATGTAATTTCACCCGAGGTGATTGGGCGATGTTGCGTACGCTCAATCAGCTTGTCAATTTCTCGATCGGCATAGTCATTAATCACACAACCAGCCGAACGCATGATAGTAACGCCTAACACAAAGATAATTATCAAATCCAACCGAGGCCATCCATCTGCCGCTAAAAATAACGCCCATAGAGCTGGCCATAATAGCAAATAAATGCCAATGGGTTTATCAAGGCGCATCAGACGAAAGTAAGCATTCATAATTGTTTTAAGAAATCTTGCAAGTCTTGCGTTAATGGTGCTTGTACTTTTTGAATCTCATTCGTGAGTGGGTTGGTAAATGTGAGCTGATGCGCATGTAAAAATAAACGCTTCAAACCTTTTGTTTTTATCTCAGCATCAAATCTTGGGTCTCCGTATTTATCATCACCTGCAATCGGATGGCCTGCGTGTTTGGCGTGTGCACGTATTTGATGCGTGCGTCCAGTTTCAATCAACACTTCGACCAGTGATGCTTCAAAATCTTGTTGATGAAAATTCTTCAAAGGCTGAAAGTGACTAATCGCTTCTTTACCTTTAGCATCAACCACCGTATAACGTGAGTTTTGATATAAAGGCGCATCAATGGTATGACGTTTTTTACTCCAAGTGCCTTTAACTAAAGCGGTATAACGTTTTTCCATTTGATGTTGGCTAAGCTGTTCGTGAAGATTTTTTAAAACACTGCGTTTTTTTGCAATCAGCAAGATACCCGAGGTTGCCCGGTCGAGTCGGTGTACTAATTCAACCGGATCTTTATACATGCTACGCAAAGCTTCAATCACACCAATGGTTACACCACTGCCACTGTGCACAGCCAAACCACTTGGTTTATTAATAATCAACAAGCCTTTGTCTTCATATAGAACACTGTCAGTCAATAATTGTTTCAGATTATCTGACGCTTCAACTTGTCCTGATTCTGATACTCGAATCGGTGGGATACGCACCACATCATCCAGTTGTAATTTGTATTCTGCCTTTTTTCGCCCCTTGTTTACCCGCACCTCGCCTTTACGAATGACTCGGTAAATATGCGATTTCGGCACGCCTTTTAGATGCTTTAGTAGATAGTTGTCTAGGCGCTGGCCTTCGGAAAATTCATCAACGGTTTGAAAAGAAACTGCCACTATTTTGAGAAAAATAAATCGTTAAAATTCTGTGTAGTTTGTTGTGCAATATTGTCAACACTGACCCCGCGTATTTCTGCCAATTTTTCAGCTACATAATACGTATAAGCGGGTGAATTTGCTCTGCCACGGTACGGTACGGGTGTTAAATAAGGAGAATCGGTTTCTACCAATAGACGATCAGCCGGCACTTTCTTAGCGACTTCGCGTAAATCAGCTGCACTTTTAAAAGTAATAATGCCAGAAAATGAAATATAAAAACCCAAATCTAGTGCCGCTTTAGCAGTCTCCCAATCTTCAGAAAAACAATGCATGACCCCTGCTTTCGCTTGTTCTTGTTGCATAATCTCAATGGTGTCAACCTTAGCTTCACGCGTATGAATAATCATCGGTTTGCCTGATTGATTAGAGGCTGCAATATGTCTTCTGAAACGCTCACGCTGCCAATCAGCCGTGTCTTTTTTAACATGGAAATAATCCAGTCCTGTTTCACCAATAGCGATAATTTTTTCATGATCTGCTAGGGTTAGTAATTCTTCAACACTTGGGTCTTTGCCTTCTTGCTCAACCGGATGCACACCCACCGAAGCGTAAATCTGCTGGTGGGCTTTTGCTAAAGAAAACACATCATCGAAATGTTCAAGATCAATACAAACGCACAAAAATTCCTCTACCGATAAATCTTTAGCGTGAGCAAGCATACTTTCCATGCTACCGCCAAACTGATCTAAGTCAACGCGGTCAATATGGCAATGGGAGTCAACAATTTTCATAAACCTAATTTTCTGAACCAATCTCTGGCTTTACCGTCTAACTTGCCCTTCAGCCCTTCTAGTTCACCCTCTAATTGTCGGCGTATGCCTTCTTTAATTTCTTTCTCTCCCAGTCTCAAACCTTTATTCTCAACCTCATCCTGAATTCGACGCAAGGCTATTTTCATCAATTCTGCACCTACACGACTAACAGGAACACCTTTTGTTGCACCAAAATTACGAATCCTTACATTGGGCACATCAACCGTATCCTTAAACCACTGAGTATCAATCTTAAGTTGGGTATTGATAAAGCTTAAATCTTTAATAATGACTCGAGCTTCAGTTTGTTTTTCAGTTTCAACTGGTTTACCTTCAACAATATTTTGATTAGGGGTGCTTGATTTTGATTCTAAATTCTTAAGTAGCGTCACCAAGTTAACTTGATTGTCACTTTGTTCAAGCGTGAATAACAAACCATCAAATTCTAAATGTTCAATAACAATTAGATCATCTGTACTTTCAGTATCAATGATTAAACTTAAATGATTTAAGACAAAGGCATTTTCATTTTTAAAATGTTCTGGGTTTCTCACTTCAACAAAATCAATATTAACCTTGCCTGCTGATAAATCACTTCTAAACTCGGCAATACGCACAGGCGTTTTTAAGGCCTGCTGTGCATAAGTTTCAATTGCACTCTTAGTAATGCCATCAAAGAACAAAGCCATTGCGCCGATAACAATCAAAACAAGTACAAATAAGTAGGTCAGTATTTTTTTCATGTTTATCCTAATTGTATTTCTAATAAAAATCGATCATCTGATACATAAGGCACATTGATTTGATGTGGTGTCATCAAAACACCTTGCACCGCTTCTTGTGAAAAATGATCGCCCTTCATCAATAAGTAGCGACCATTATCACACAATAAATGTTGAGTGAGTTTTAATGTTTTACCAACTTCAGCAAAGGCTCTTGAAGTGATTTGCCCAAAACAAGTCTGGGGTTTGAACGCCTCAACTCGCTCATTAATCACGCTAAGATTGTCAAGCTGTAACTGGGTTTTTACAACTTGCATAAATCGACATTTTTTACCAACACTATCAAGCACACTAATTGATAACGCTGGTTTCATAATTGCCAAGACAATACCAGGCAAGCCTGCACCTGCACCCACATCTAGAAGTGGCTCATTATTAACATAAGGCAAGATCGATAAACTGTCGAGCAAGTGTTTTTTAACGCCCAGTTGTGGGTCTCGAATAGCGCTGAGATTATAGGTTTTATTCCACTTAGTCATTAATTCAAGATAACTTAGCAACTGCTCAGTTTGTTGATCATTCAATGACAGATCCATCTGCTCAGCACCGCTTAGCAAGATTTGTCGAAGTTCGCTCATGAAGCTACTTTATAAGTTTTCAGGTAAACCAATAAAATAGAAATAGAGGCTGGGGTTACACCCTGAAGTCGGCTGGCTTGGCCAATGGTTTCTGGGCGATGAAGACTTAACTTTTGCCTAACTTCTGCCGAGAGCGCCTGAATAGTATTGTAGTCCATTGATTCTGGCAAACGTGTGTCCTCATTCTTTCGATATTTCTCAATTTCATCAAGTTGACGTTTGATATAACCTTCATACTTCACTTGATTTTCTACTTGCTCAATCAACAATCGGTCTTGTAAAAAAGGCTGCGCTGATTCAACCTTACTGAGTAGTTGGTAATTAACCTTAGGTCTTTTCAACAACGTTTCCAGATTGTATTCATGATTTAATTTAGCACCTAAAACCTCGCTTGCTTGCTGATCATCCGCTTGCACCCAAGTGGTTTTTAAGCGTTGTTTTTCTTTCGAAATCACCTCATATTTTTTCTCAAATGCTTGCCAACGATCATCACCAATCAAACCTAATTCTCTGGCTTTGGGTGTTAGACGCTCGTCGGCATTGTCTTCTCGCAAAAGCAGTCGATACTCAGCACGTGAAGTAAACATACGATACGGTTCATTAGTGCCTTTGGTAATCAAATCATCCACCATCACCCCAATATAACTCTCATCACGTTTTGGGTGCCACGGATCTTTAGCTTGTACAGCGCAAGCAGCATTCACACCCGCTAACAATCCTTGAGCTGCAGCTTCTTCATAACCAGTGGTGCCATTAATTTGTCCAGCAAAATACAAGCCAGATATTTTTTTTACCTCAAGTGTTTGCCTCAACCCACGTGGATCAAAAAAATCATACTCAATCGCGTAGCCCGGACGAATAATCTGCGCATTTTCAAAGCCCTTAATCGAACGAATAAAATCAACTTGTACTTCATACGGTAATGAAGTGGAAACACCATTTGGGTATACCTCATTCGTGGTCAAGCCTTCCGGCTCAACAAAGATTTGATGTGAATCACGCTCAGCAAAACGCACCACTTTATCTTCAATCGACGGGCAATATCGTGGGCCAACACCCTCAATATTACCAGTATACATGGGTGAATCTTTTAAGCCCTCACGAATAAAATCATGAGTTTTTTCATTGGTATGGGTAATGTAACAGGGGATCTGCTGTGGATGGTCTGATGCTTTACCCATATAAGAGAAAGTCGGCAATGGAGTGTCGCCAGGCTGAGCTTGCAATACGCTAAAGTCAATCGTGCGGCCATCCAATCTTGGCGGTGTGCCTGTTTTTAATCTTCCTACGCCGAGATCATAAGCCCTCAGTGTTCTTGATAGAGGGTTAGAAGGCGCATCGCCGGCACGCCCACCTTCAAAATTAGATTGGCCAATATGAATCACACCACCCAAAAATGTACCTGAAGTGAGAACGACTTTGTCGGCAAAAAAACTTAACCCCATTTGAGTCTTAATACCTTTGATCACATCATTTTCAATAATGAGATCGTCAACCGCTTGTTGAAATAAAGATAAGTTTTCCTGATTCTCTAAAATATAACGAATCGCTGCTTTATACAAAACACGATCTGCTTGTGCTCGAGTTGCGCGTACGGCAGGCCCTTTGGAGGCATTTAAGGTTCTAAATTGAATGCCAGATTTATCAATAGCAGTTGCCATTGCGCCACCCATGGCATCAATCTCTTTAACCAAATGACCTTTGCCAATACCACCAATCGCAGGGTTACAACTCATCTGCCCTAAAGTCTCAATATTGTGCGTAATCAATAACGTCTTAACACCCATACGCGCAGAAGCCAAGGCGGCTTCTGTGCCAGCATGGCCACCGCCAATCACGATTACTGAATAATGCTTATTGATTTGCATGATTTATTGTATCATCCGAAAAACAAAAAAGGCCCGTTATAAAAACGAGCCTTTCAAGCTTGATGTTTAGATGCTTACGTAATGTTAGCGTCTAACTCACCTGAAGCGTATCTTTGACTCATTGTGTCTAATGAAGATACTTTGATTTTATCCGCATTACCTGCAGAACCAAACGCTTCAAAACGTGCTGAACAAATGTCAGACATCGCTGCCGTTGAATCTTTTAAGAACTTACGTGGATCGAAGTTTGATGTGTTTTCAATCAAATGACGACGAACTGCACCAGTTGATGCCATACGTAAATCAGTATCAATATTCACTTTACGTACACCATTCTTAATACCTTCTTGAATTTCTTCAACTGGAACACCATAAGTTTGACCCATATCACCACCATGTGAGTTGATGATTTCTAACCAATCTTGTGGTACTGATGAAGAACCGTGCATCACTAAGTGAGTATTCGGTAAACGTGCATGAATTTCTTTAATACGGTCAATACGTAAAACATCACCTGTAGGCTCAGCCGTAAACTTGTAAGCACCGTGTGAAGTACCAATCGCGATTGCTAATGCATCAACATTGGTTGCTTTTACGAAATCTGCCGCTTCTTCAACTGAAGTTAACAACATATCAAGGTCTAATTTACCTTCAGCACCGTGGCCATCTTCCTCGCCCATCATGCCAGTTTCTAATGAACCTAAACAACCTAATTCACCTTCTACTGAAACACCACCTGCGTGTGCCATCTTCACAACTTCAGCTGTTACCGCAACGTTGTATTCAAAGCTTGCTGGTGTTTTCATGTCGGCCTCTAAAGAGCCGTCCATCATTACTGATGAAAAACCTGATTGAATCGAACGCAAACAAATATCTGGCTCAGAACCGTGATCCTGATGCATTACTACCGGAATGTGTGGATACATTTCAGTCGCCGCAATAATTAGGTGGCGTAAGAACGGCTCACCCGCATATGAACGCGCACCCGCAGAACCCTGCATGATTACCGGACTGTTAGTTTTATCAGCCGCTTGCATAATCGCATGAACTTGCTCCATGTTATTAACGTTAAACGCCGGCATGCCGTAACCATTTTCTGCCGCGTGATCTAGTAATTCTCTTAATGAAATTATCATATATTTACTCCTTCCTTATTTTTACTGTTTAATAATTATTATCACCGACACGAAGAATTTTCATCATGTTGGTTCCGCCTGATTTGTCTTTATACATACCTTTGGTTAATATTACCAAATCTCCATCTTCTACAACCTCGTTTTTTATCAGTGTTTCTATAACGGTTTCATTCACCTGAGACCAACCATTGGCACTCGTTTTCTCAATACCACAAGGATAAACACCGCGATACAAAGTTACTTTGCGTAAAGTCTGAACACTGTCACTCATTGCATAAATTGAAATATTAGAGCTCATTCTTGACATCCACATGGCTGTTTTTCCAGTTTCTGTGAGTGCTGCAATCACTCTAACACCTAAATGATTAGCCGCGTACATAGTACTCATAGCAATCGTCTCATCAAGGCCTGTGAAGTGTTCGTGTAATCGATGATGAGAAATTTTAGCAATTGGATTTTTCTCAGCTTCTAAGCAAACATCGTGCATGGTTTTTACCGCATTTTCAGGGTAGTCTCCAGCCGCTGTTTCTGCTGAAAGCATCACCGCATCAGTACCATCAAGCACTGCATTCGCCACGTCAAACACTTCAGCACGCGTTGGAATCGGATTGGTAATCATTGATTCTAGCATTTGTGTTGCAGTAATAACAATACGATCGTTTGATCTGGCTAATTTGATCAAGCGTTTTTGTTGCGCTGGTAATTGTGGGTCGCCAATCTCTACACCCAGGTCACCACGGGCAACCATAATGCCAGCAGACTCTTCGATAATATCAAGAATGGTTTCTTCAACTAGTGCTTCAGCGCGTTCAATTTTAGAAATCACGCCTGCATGTGCGCCAGCCTCAGCTAATAATTTTTTAGTTTCACGTACATCATCGCCACTGACTGGGAATGACAATGCTACGTAATCTGCTTT
>JAPYQD010000017.1:0-4242 GCA_029937335.1 Gammaproteobacteria bacterium | reverse complement strand
TTTCACGTACATCATCGCCACTGACTGGGAATGACAATGCTACGTAATCTGCTTTGGCTTTAGCCGCAGTAAAAATATCTTTCTTATCTTTTTCAGTTAATGCGTTGGCTGACAGGCCGCCACCACGAAGGTTGATGCCTTTCTTATCTGATAAGGCGCCGCCTTGAGTAACAACCGTGTTGATTTTATTGCCTTCAACATTGGTTACTTCCAAAACAACCTTGCCATCATCTAATAACAATACATTGCCAACTTCAACTTCTTGAGGTAATGTTTTATAGGCAATACCCACGGATTCTTGACCGCCAGAATTTTCATCTAAATCTGCATCCAATGCAAAAGCATCGCCATTATTGAGTTGAATTTTTAGTCCATCTTTAAAAGAGGCAGTGCGAATTTTAGGGCCTTGTAAATCCATCAAGACGCCCACATAGGTATTGTTGGCTTGTGCCCATTCACGCACTGCTTTGACGCGGCCTAAATGTTCTTCTTCCGAACCGTGTGAAAAGTTAATACGAACCACATTCACGCCTGCCGCTAAAATGCTTTCTAAAACACCTTCTTTATCCGTTGCCGGGCCGAGTGTTGCTAATATTTTGGTTCTTCTTGGCAATTTCTACTCCTCTGCTCTTTGTTCTAAAATTTCTACTGCTGGTAATTTTTTACCTTCTAAAAACTCTAAGAAAGCACCACCACCGGTTGAAATATAGCTAATTTTATCTTCAATACCGTACTTATCAACTGCTGCTAAAGTGTCACCACCGCCTGCAATTGAAAACGCATCCGACTCAGCAATGGCCATAGCCAATGTTTTTGTACCACCTTCAAATTGATCAAACTCAAATACACCGACTGGGCCGTTCCAAACAATGGTACCAGCATTTTTCATGATCTCTGCTAATTCAGCCGCTGAATCAGGACCTATATCAAAAATCATATCATCGTCAACCACTGTATCAGATGCTTTGGTTTCTGCGGGTGTTGTTTCTGAAAATTCTTTGCCACAAACCACATCATTTGGTACTGGAATTTCACAATCTTTCATTAATTTTTCTGCTGTTGGAATTAAATCATGCTCACAAAGTGAGTTGCCAACGTTATGGCCTTGTGCCGCAATAAAGGTATTAGCAATACCACCACCAACAACCAGTTGATCAACAATCTTTGATAAAGATTCTAATACCGTTAATTTGGTTGACACTTTAGAACCACCAACAATCGCCACCATTGGACGCTTAGGGTTGTCTAGCGCTTTGCCCAATGCTTCTAACTCGCCTGATAATAGTGGGCCAGAACAAGCAATGGGTGCGTACTTAGCTACACCATGAGTTGAAGCTTGTGCGCGGTGCGCGGTGCCAAATGCGTCCATCGCAAAAATATCACACATCGCTGCCATACGCTTAGACAAGTCATCACCATTTGCCATTTCACCTTCATTAAAACGAACATTCTCACAAAGCACCACTTCGCCGTCATTCATCTCAACACCATCTAACCAATTAGTTTCTAAACGAACATTAACGCCTAATAACTCTGTTAAACGATCAGCGACTGGTTGCAAGGTAAATTCATCACTCGCTTCACCTTCAGTTGGGCGACCGCGGTGAGACATTAACATGACTTTAGCACCTTGTTTCATCGCCATTTCGATCGTCGGTAATGAAGCTTTAATGCGTTTATCGCTAGTAACCACACCATCTTTAATTGGTACGTTAAGATCCTGACGGATAAGTACTCTCTTTGAGCTTAAATCTAAATCTGATAAATTGATAACTGACATAATAATTCTCCTGCTTATTTATGCTTACTAAACAACAGACTGATCAATAATTTTAATCAAGGTCTGTTCAACTGGGTCAATCAGTGATGATAATTCATCAGCATCTGACAGTTGAGTAATATGTTTAGAGGGTAGTGCTAATCCAACTTTGGTAGCACCATCCTGTGTATATACCGAAATTCGGCATGGCAATACTGTTGCCAAGTTCATATCCTTCTCAAGGATATCTTTTGCAACCTTTGGGTTACAAACTTCAAACACGTGACATTCTTCTGTCAACTCATGGCCTTTACCAGCCAGTGTTTGTTTAATATCGTAAGAATGCAAAATTCCAAACTGATTGTTTGGAACGGCTTCTTTTAATTTTTCAATCACCTCATTAATACTAAGGGATGAATCTTTAATATATAAGTCTGACATAAAAACACGGCCCGCCTAAGCGAGCCGTAATTTTTGTTAGTTAAGCAATATGCTCAACTAAACGAAGCATGTTACACGTGTAACCATACTCGTTATCATACCAAGAAACAACCTTAACAAATGTATCGTCAAGTGCAATACCGGCATTTGCATCAAAAATTGAAGAAGCGCTAATACCACGGAAGTCAGATGAAACCACCATGTCTTCTGTGTATGCCAAAGTGCCTTTCATTGAACCTTCTGAAGCTTCTTTAATTGCTGAACAAATCTCTTCGTATGTTGCTGGCTTGTCTAATTCACAAGTTAGGTCAACCACTGAAACGTCAACTGAAGGAATACGGAAAGCCATGCCTGTTAATTTGCCGTTAAGCTCAGGTAAAACAATACCTACTGCTTTAGCAGCGCCGGTTGATGAAGGAATGATGTTCTCAAATACTGCACGACCACCTCTCCAGTCTTTCATTGAAGGACCGTCAACTGTTTTTTGTGTTGCTGTTGATGCATGCACTGTAGTCATTAAGCCGCGCTTTAAACCCCAGTTGTCATTGATCACTTTAGCAATTGGTGCTAAACAGTTAGTTGTACATGAAGCAGCTGAAACGATTGCTTGACCAGCATATTCAGTATGGTTAACACCGTATACAAACATTGGTGTGCCATCTTTAGAAGGTGCTGATTGAACAACTTTCTTAGCGCCAGCATCAATGTGTGGTTGACAAGACTCTTCAGTTAAGAAGAAGCCAGTACAATCAATTGCTACGTCTACATCAATATCGCCCCACGCTAAATCTGCAGGGTTGCGTTCAGCTGAAAGACGAATCTTCTTACCGTCGATAACAAAGTTGTTACCCTCTACCGCTACTTCACCGTCGAAACGACCGTGTGCTGTGTCATACTTAAGCATATATGCTAAGTAATCGTTGTCTAATAAGTCGTTAATACCGACTACTTCTAGCTCTGGGAAATCTTTTGCTATTGCACGAAATACCATGCGACCAATACGACCAAAACCGTTAATACCTACTTTAATTGCCATTCTTCTTACTCCTATTTACTTTTTATTACGATTACATCAAAAGGATGTAATGTTTATTAAAACACAGGTCTTGCATGCAAGCCCTGTGTTTAATTCTTTATTTAACCGATAACTGATTTAGCTGTTGCAATCACGTTATCTACCGTAAAGCCAAATTCTTTAAATAAGTCAACTGCTGGTGCAGACTCGCCAAAGGTTGTCATACAAACCAAACCACCATCAATACCAACATACTTGTACCAACCATCGCCAACGCCTGCTTCAATAGCAATACGTTTAACGCCTGGTGTTAATACAGAATCTTTGTATGCTTGATCTTGCTCGTCATAGGCATTTGTACAAGGCATTGAAACCACACGTACATTAGCGTCCATCGCCTCAGCAGCTTCAACCGCTAAGCCCACTTCAGAACCAGTTGCGATAAAGATAATATCTGCATCACCATCACAGTCCTTAAGTACATAACCACCTTTTTCAATGTTAGCCACTTGCTCAGCCGTTCTTTCCATTGGTGTTAGCGCTTGACGTGAGAACACCAAACCCGTTGGTGCATTACCTCTCAACATTGCCATTTTCCAAGATACTGCTGATTCAACTGCATCACAACCTCTCCACGAATGGAAACCAGGAATCATGCGCATGGTTGATAATTGCTCAACCGGTTGGTGTGTTGGACCATCTTCACCCAAACCAATAGAATCGTGTGTGTAAACATAAATCGTGCCAATCTTCATTAGTGCCGACATACGTAACGCATTACGCATAAACTCCATAAACATGAAGAACGTTGCACCATAAACTTTAAAACCACCGTGAAGAACCATACCGTTCATCATGTGCGCCATACCAAATTCACGAACACCCCAAGAGATGTAGTTACCGTTGGCATTGTCTGCATTTACTTTAACTGTGCCTGACCAGTTGGTTAGGTTAGAGCCTGTTAAGTCAGCTGAACCACCAAACATTTCTGGCAACAATGGGCCCATTGCCTCAATTGCTGCTTGTG
>JAPYQD010000016.1 GCA_029937335.1 Gammaproteobacteria bacterium | reverse complement strand
AACAGCAAAACCAATAATAAAAAAACTTTAATCATTGTATTCATTGTAACCCAATAGACTTGAATCTATAAGATAATATCCCCATCTATTAACTATTGATTAATAAAAACAAAAATACCATGAAACGAATCTTTCTATTTTTACTCACCAACATTGCTATTATCGTCTTACTTAGCATCACCCTAAGCCTACTTGGTGTTGAAGGCATTTTGGCAGCCAATGGCTCTGATCTTGACTTGCAGGCACTGCTTGTTTTCTCTGCTGTTTTTGGTTTTGGTGGTGCTTTTATTTCGCTACTGATTTCTAAATGGATGGCAAAACGCATGACCGGTGCCGTTGTTATCGAATCACCGAATAATAACTTGGAAAAGCGGTTAATCGAAACGGTTGAAAAGCAGGCTAAAATTGTTGGCATTAAAATGCCAGAAGTGGCAATTTTCCCATCATCTTCAATGAATGCATTTGCCACTGGTGCTAGTAAAAATAAAGCATTGGTTGCTGTCTCTCAAGGTTTATTAGACTCAATGAGTCAGGGTGAGATTGAGGCAGTGGTTGGCCATGAAATGAGCCATGTGGCGAATGGTGATATGGTAACTTTAACCCTAATACAAGGCGTGGTTAACACCTTTGTAATTTTCTTCTCAAGGGTAATTGGGCACATTGTTGACCGTGTTATTCTAAAAAATAATCGAGGTCATGGTATTGGTTATTTTGTAACCACCTTATTTGCACAAATTGTATTATCAATCTTAGCTTCTACTATTGTCATGTATGTTTCTAGAAAGCGTGAATTCGTCGCTGATACGGGTGGTGCAGACTTAGCCGGCCATCAAAACATGATTAATGCACTCAAACGTTTAGGCCAAGTAGAGCCGGAAGCGTTACCTGAGCAAATGGCAGCGTTTGGTATTGATGATAAAAAAGGTTTTGCTTCATGGTTTTCATCGCATCCACCGATTGAAGATAGAATTGCCGCATTAGAAAAACGCGCAATGGATCAGTCTTAACTCATGGCAATTGCAATAAAATCCGCTGATGAAATAGCAAAAATGCGTGTGGCTGGGCGATTAGCTGCTGACGTGCTCGACATGATTACACCGCAAGTTAAGGCTGGTGTTACTACTGATGAGCTGGACAAGGTGTGCCATGACTACATTGTCAATGTGCAAGACGCCATTCCAGCACCACTCGATTATCATGGTTTTCCAAAATCTATTTGCACCAGTGTTAACAACGTTGTGTGTCATGGAATTCCTACTGATAAAAAACTCAAAAAAGGTGATATTGTTAATATCGATATCACCGTGATTAAAGACGGGTTTCATGGCGATACGTCAAAAATGTTTATTATTGGCAAGGCCAGTGTTAAAGCTCAGCGTATTTGTAGAATTGCACAAGAATGTTTATATATCGGTATTAAAAAAGTAAAACCAGGTATTCATTTAGGTGAAATTGGCAAAGCGATTGGTGCGCATACGAATCAAAATAACTGCTCTGTGGTGCGTGATTATTGTGGTCATGGCATTGGCTCAGAGTTTCACACCGAACCACAGGTAATTCATTACGATGATGGTGCTGTTGATAAAAGCCCGGTTTTGGAAGCGGGCATGACCTTCACTATTGAGCCTATGGTTAATCTAGGTGGGTTTGAAGTCGCCACCTCTAAAGTTGATGGTTGGACAGTCACCACCAAAGATCGTTCGCTTTCCGCTCAATGGGAGCACACTATTTTAGTCACTGAAGATGGCTATGAAATCCTCACACTTAGAGACGAGGAGTCGATATAAAGCCTTACTCGTTGTGCTAAAATAATGCTTTTATTATTAAGTGGCTAAGCGTTGAAAAACCTAAGAAACTATTTTATTTCCGGCTTACTTTTTTGGATTCCATTAGGGTTAAGTATTGTTGTTATTAAGTTCTTTTTAGAATTGGTTAATGACATTGTGCCACCTGAATACCTACCTGAAGCATTATTCAATTTAGAGCGTGTTATTCCTGGCTCTGGTATTGTTTGGGTAATCCTAATTATGCTCATTACCGGTGTATTGGTTAATAATTTTATCGGTCGAAAAATATTAGAACTTTGGGATAAGTTGCTCAATAAAATTCCAGGTTTTAGAAGTATTTATAATGCCTTAAAACAACTATCAGATACGGTACTCAGCCCATCTGGAGAGAGTTTTAAAAAAGCAGTACTGGTTGAATACCCACGTCGAGGCATGTGGACTATTGCCTTTCAAACGGGTAACTACCGTGGTGAAGTTGAGAAAAAAATTGGTGAAGAAATTATCAATATTTACGTACCAACAACACCCAATCCAACTTCTGGCTTTTTCATCATGCTGCCTAAGGATGACGTGATTGAGCTTGATATGAGTGTTGACGAAGCATTTAAACTGATTATTTCTACCGGTGTTGTTACACCAGATCAAACAAAGACTAACTAAAAAAATTAATTAAAAGTAAGGGTAAATTATGAGAACACATTATTGTGGTGAATTAAGTAAAGACGATATCGATCAAACGGTTGAAATCTGCGGCTGGGTGAATCGTCGTCGTGATCATGGTGGTGTGATCTTTTTAGACATGCGTGATAAGCGCGGTATTGCGCAAGTGGTTATCAACCCTGACAATGCTGATTTTGCATTAGCCGAGTCTATTCGTAATGAATTTGTACTAAAAATCACTGGTCAGATTATTGCTAGAGGTGAAGGTTTAGTCAACCCAAAATTAGCCACAGGTGAAATTGAAATCGTCGCAACCCATATTGAAATCTTAAACACCTCTAAGCCGATTCCATTCCAGATTGATTCAACTGATACCTCGGAGGAAGTTCGCCTTAAATATCGTTATTTAGATTTACGTCGTGATGAAATGCAGCAGCGTTTACGTCTACGTTCAAAAGTAACGCACTTTATGCGTGAATTTATGGATGGCAATGATTTCTTAGACATTGAAACGCCTTTCTTAACTAAGGCCACACCAGAAGGTGCACGTGATTATTTAGTGCCTTCACGTACTCATCCGGGTGAATTTTTTGCGCTACCACAATCACCTCAGTTATTCAAACAATTGTTAATGATGTCAGGTTTTGAGCGTTACTATCAAATCGTTAAGTGTTTTAGAGATGAGGATTTGCGCGCTGATCGACAGCCAGAATTTACCCAGCTAGATGTCGAAACTTCATTTATGAATGAAGACGAAATTATGGCAATGATGGAAGAGATGACACGCGGTATGTTTAAGTCTGTGATTGATGTTGACTTGCCTGATGAATTCCCAACCATTACTTATGCAGATGCCATGAAGTTATACGGTGTTGATCGTCCTGATATGCGTATCCCAATGCAAATCACTGACATGGATGAACTGATGCAGGGTGTTGATTTTAAAGTGTTCTCAGGTCCTGCAAGTAACGACGGCTCTCGAGTTGCCGCACTGCGTGTACCGGGTGGTGCAACCATTAGCCGTAAGAAGATTGATAAATACACCAAATACGTCAGTATTTATGGCGCCAAAGGTTTAGCTTATATCAAACTGAATGAAGACGGTCCTGCTTCACCAATTTTAAAATTTTTAGGTGATGATGTAACTGCCAAAGTGATTGAGATGACTGGCGCACAAACAGGTGATATTATTTTCTTCGGCGCTGATAAAACTAAAATTGTAAATGAAGCGCTGGGTAACTTACGTGAACAACTGGCTAAAGATCTAGATTTATTTGAATCTAAATGGGCGCCAATTTGGGTGGTAGATTTCCCAATGTTTGATGCTAATGATGACGGCTCTTTAAGTGCAATTCACCATCCATTTACCGCACCAAGTGTCGATGCTAAAACATTAGAAAAAACTGCTGATACTGCGCTTTCTCGCGCTTACGACTTAGTTATTAACGGCTCTGAGGTGGGTGGTGGCTCTATCCGTATTCACCAAGTTGAAATGCAGCAAACAGTATTAAAACTATTGGGTATTTCTGATGATGAAGCTAAGGATAAATTTGGCTTCTTGCTCGATGCACTTGAATATGGTTGCCCTCCTCATGGTGGTATGGCTTTTGGTTTAGATCGCTTAGTCATGATCATGACCGGTTCAGATTCGATTCGAGAAGTAATCGCCTTCCCTAAAACTCAAACCGCTGCTTGTTTGTTAACCGATGCACCTGCAGGCGTACCAAGAAAAGTATTAAGAGAGCTAAGTATTAAAGTAAGCCTGCCAGAAAAAGACTAAACAATAAACAAGTAGCGTGTCAATTCAAGATCAAATAAAAGCCGAACTCAAGGCTCGCAACGCTGTATTGGTTGCGCATTATTATGTTAGTGGTGATTTACAAACCCTAGCAGAAGAAAGTGGTGGTTTTGTTTCTGACTCATTAGAGATGGCACGCTTTGGGCAAAACTGCGATGCAGACACTATCATTGTTGCGGGTGTTAAATTTATGGGTGAAACGGCCAAGATCCTCTCTCCTGAAAAAACCATTTTAGTACTTGATGAGGCCGCTACTTGCTCTTTAGATGAAGATTGCCCAATCGATGAATTTTCTAAATTTTGTGACCAGCATCCCGATCGAAAAGTGGTGGTTTATGCCAACACATCAGCTGAGGTAAAGGCGCGAGCAGACTGGGTGGTAACTTCAGGCAGTGCGTTAACGGTTGCCAAGCATTTACGCAAACAAGGTGAAAAAATTCTTTGGGCGCCTGACAAGCACCTAGGCAACTATGTGCAAACACAAACTGGTGCTGATATGCTTTTATGGCAGGGCTCTTGCGTAGTGCATGAACGCTTTAAAGCAGATGCTTTACAAACTTTAAAAGGCAAGCATCCTGAGGCGGCCGTATTAGTACACCCAGAATCACCTCAAGCGGTAGTTGATTTGGCCGATGTGGTAGGCTCTACTACAGCGCTCATTAACGCTGTAAGAGATAGAGAAGAATCTACTTTTATTGTGGCTACTGACAATGGTATTTTTCACAAAATGCATGAAGTCGCGCCACACAAAAAACTGATTGAAGCCCCTACTATGGGCGCAGGTGCAGACTGTGAATCTTGCGCCCATTGTGAGTGGATGGCAATGAATACTTTAGACAACTGTCTTGATGTTTTAAAAACTGGTAAAAATGAAATATTAATTGAATCCAGTATTGCTAAAAAAGCACAACAATCTATACAAAAATTACTCGACTTTACTGCATAAAAGGTAAAATCTCAATTACTCATATTCCCGGAGACATCGAACATGGCAGGACACTCTAAATGGCACAACATTCAACACCGAAAAGGTGCGCAAGATGCCAAGCGTGGCAAGGTATTTACCAAATTAATTAAAGAAATTGTAATTGCTGCTAAAGCTGGTGGTGGTGTTATTGAAAACAACCCTGGGTTACGCATGGTGATTGACAAAGCCTTAGCCGCCAACATGAAACGAGACACCATCGAAAACGCGGTTAAACGTGGTAGTGGTGATTTAGAAGGTGAAAACTACGATGAGGTGCGTTATGAAGGTTACGGCTTAGGCGGTACAGCCATCATGGTTGACACCTTAACAGATAATCGTAACCGTACCGTGGCTGATGTGCGCCACGCATTTTCTAAACATGGTGGCAATTTAGGTACAGACGGTTCAGTAGCTTACTTATTTAACAAACAAGGTTTTATTAGTTTCGCCTCAGGTGATGAGGATCAAATTATGGAGGCGGCACTAGATGCAGGTGCAGAAGATGTTGTTAGCAATGACGATGGTTCGATTGATGTAATCACCACACCTGAAGACTTCTTTACGGTGAAAGACGCACTGTCTGATGCAGGACTTGAAGCAAGCCATGCTGAAGTAACCATGGAGCCTGCAACTCGCGTTGAACTCAACCTAGGTGATGCAGAAAAATTCATGAAACTGATTGATCGCTTAGAAGATCTTGATGACACGCAAGAGGTGTATCACAATGCCGATATTTCAGATGAGGTAATGGCGCAATTATGATCCATATTCACCAAGGCATTAGCGCACTTGGTGCGTTTAAAACCAAAGCTCTACAAGTAAAAATATCTCAAGCACAATCTGGGCTAAAGCTATTGGGTGCTGAATTTATTCACCTTGCTGACCTTAATAAGACACTCACAGAGGTAGAAACAAAACACCTTGATCATTTACTGTCTTACGCACCAGTGTTGTCGGTTAACGCAGCACAGTCTAGTATTGTTGTTATTCCTAGATTAGGCACTATTTCGCCTTGGTCATCTAAGGCAACCGATATTGTGCACTTATGTGATATTAACAAAATCAATCGTATTGAACGTGCAACGATTTATCATTTTGACGCCCAAATCACTAATTCAGCACAAGTGTTGGCTGCGATCATGGACAAAATGACTGAGTCAGTTTTAGACTCGATTAATGATGCACACACCCTATTTGACAATTTTGAGCCACAACCTTTCACCAGTGTTGATATTCTAGCTAAGGGAAAATCAGCCTTAGAAAAAACCAATATCGAACTCGGCTTAGCGCTTAGTGATGGCGAGATCGATTACTTGGTTGAAAGCTTTATAAAGTTAGAACGAAACCCAACTGATATTGAACTGATGATGTTTGCCCAGGCAAACTCAGAACATTGCCGCCATAAAATATTCAATGCCGACTGGACTATTGACGGTGTTGAGCAGGCTAAAAGTTTATTTGCCATGATTCGCAATACTTATCACAAACACCCAGAAGGCTTGCTTAGTGTTTATTCAGACAACTCTGCAGTAATGGCAGGTTTTGAAGGTGAGCGCTTTTATGCTGATGAAAACGGAAAATACATTAGCTCAACAGAACATAGGGCAATCCTAATGAAAGTTGAAACTCACAACCACCCTACTGCGATTGCCCCGCACCCTGGTGCGGCGACTGGTTCTGGTGGTGAAATTCGTGATGAAGGTGCTACCGGCCAAGGTTCAAAACCCAAAGTAGGTTTGTGTGGCTTTAGTGTCTCTAATCTTAAAATTAGCAACGCCGAGCAGCCTTGGGAAGTTGATTATGGCAAGCCTAATCAAATTGTCTCAGCACTCGATATTATGCTCGAAGGCCCGATTGGTGCGGCCGCCTTTAATAATGAATTTGGCCGACCAAATACCTTGGGTTATTTTAGAACTTTTGAACAGCAAACACCGAATGGTGAAGTGCGTGGCTACCACAAACCAATTATGTTGGCCGGTGGCTTAGGGCACATCCAGGAACAACACATTCAAAAAGGTGATATTCCGGTTGGTAGCAAAATTATTGTTCTCGGTGGCCCAGCCATGTTGATTGGCTTAGGTGGTGGTGCTGCCTCATCGGTTAAAAGTGGTGAACAAAGTGAAGACTTAGACTTTGCCTCAGTACAACGTGCCAACCCTGAAATGGAAAGACGCGCTCAAGAAGTTATTGATCGTTGTACTAATCTAGGTAAAGACAACCCTATCGTTTCTATTCACGATATTGGTGCAGGTGGACTATCAAATGGTCTGCCTGAATTGGTGAATGATTCAGGCCGTGGTGGTCGTTTTGAATTACGCAATATTCCTAATGATGACAACCAAATGTCACCACTTGAGATTTGGTGTAATGAATCTCAAGAGCGTTATGTTCTTGCCATCGCCCCCTCTAGCCTCGACTTATTTAGCAGTATTTGTGCACGTGAACGCGCACCATTCGCTGTGCTTGGTGAATCTACCAAAGCTCAAGAATTGGTTTTAAGTGATTCGCTATTTGACAACAATCCAATTCAGATGCCAATGAGTGTGTTGCTAGGCAACCCGCCAAAAACCAGTATTGATGCTCAAACACCGGCTGATCATCTTAATGCACTTGACACTAGTGATATCAAACTTGATGAGGCGATTACTCGTATTTTGCAACTACCAACTGTTGCTAGCAAAAACTTCTTAATTACAATTGGCGATCGAAGCGTTACTGGTATGGTTGCTAGGGATCAATTTGTAGGACCATGGCAAGTACCCGTGGCTGATTGTGCAATCTCATTAGCGGATTATGTCGGTTACCAAGGCGAAATAATGTCATTGGGCGAAAAGACACCACTGGCATTAGTCAATGCTGAATCTGCTGCTAGAATGACCATTGGTGAGGCGTTAACCAATATGCTGGGTGGTTATGTTGAAGATATTCATCATATTAGCCTAAGTGCTAACTGGATGAGTGCCAGTGGTCATCCGGGTGAAGATGCCAAATTATTCGCAGCGGTTAAAAGTGTGGGTATGGATTTATGTCCAGAACTCGGATTAACGGTACCGGTTGGTAAGGACTCAATGTCAATGAGAAGCTCTTGGGTTGAGAATGGCGAAGACAAAGCAGTCACTGCACCATTGTCACTCATCATTACTGCTTTTGCAAAAACGCCCGATGCAAGATTACAAATTACACCCTTATTAGATACAGATGCAGCATCCGAATTATGGTTGATTGACCTAGGCTTTGGACAAAATAGAATGGGTGGCTCATGCCTAGCACAAGTGTACAACCAAGTTGGCGATGTTGCACCAAACCTTGACGATGGCTCAGTATTTAAAAACTTTTTCTCTGTCATTAACCAACTCAACAAAGAAGGATTAATCAGCGCCTATCACGACCGTAGTGATGGTGGTGTAATAACAACACTATTAGAAATGGCATTTGCCTCACATTGCGGTCTAGATATTCAAGCTAATGAACAAGACATTACTGATTTATTTAATGAAGAGTTAGGCTGCGTTATTCAAGTAAGTAACAATAATAAAGACGCCGTAACACAAGCTTTAGCGATAGCAGGCTTAAGCGATTGCACACGCCACATCGCCAGTATTAACGATACAGACAGCATTCAAATTCATGCAAATGACGAAGTATTATTTAAACAACCTCGCACACAGTTACAATCTTTATGGTCATCTACTTCATATGAAATAGCCAAACTACGTGACAACCCTCAATGTGCTGAAGAAGAATTTGCAAGCATTATAGAAGACACAAAAGGTTTAAAAATTGACCTTAGTTTTGATCACAATCAATCCCTATCAGCCCCTTATATTGCCACTAACGCCAAACCAAAAATTGCCGTATTAAGAGAGCAAGGTATTAACGGCCAAGTAGAAATGGCTGCGGCCTTTAACAAGGCAGAATTTGAAGCTGTTGACGTACACATGAGTGATATTTTATCGGGTCGAATTTCATTGGCAGATTTCAAAGGCTTGGTGGCTTGTGGTGGCTTCTCTTATGGCGATGTGCTTGGTGCTGGCAGAGGTTGGGCGAGTTCGATTTTGTACAATGCAAGCGCCAAAGATAACTTCCAGGCTTTCTTCGAGCGAGACGATAGTTTTGCACTCGGAATTTGTAACGGCTGCCAAATGATGTCTAATCTCAGTGAAATTATCCCTGGATCTAACCATTGGCCTAGCTTTAATCGCAATGTTTCAGAGCAATTTGAGGCGCGTTTTTCATCGGTTAAAATTGGTCAGTCGAATTCAATTTTCTTAAAAGGCATGGCAGGATCCATCATGCCAATCGCCATTGCTCATGGTGAAGGCCGTGCAATATTCAAAGGCAATCAATCTGATCAGCACATCGCATTACAATATGTAGATCATGCAGGTGATTTAACGCAAACCTACCCACATAATCCAAACGGATCAGACAATGCTGTGGCTGGTGTGACCAATGATTCTGGCCAGGTAACCATTATGATGCCACATCCTGAGCGTGTATTCCGTGCGGTACAAAACTCACACCATCCAAAAGACTGGGATGAGCGTAGCCCATGGCTGCGTATGTTTGAAAATGCCAGAGCTTGGGTAGATTAAATTTCTAAAATTTTAGAAATAATGAAAATCAACCAAAAATGGCTTATTTTTACCTGAGCAGGCCTTGCCTGCTCATAAAACAAGGTGATTTAAGTGGTTAAATTGATGTTTTTATGAGTTTTCAGCCTTTATGACATCAACATAAACCGCTAAGATCAATGGCACTAGAAAATTTAGGAAATTTTAAAAATTGGCCAATTTTTAGGTTTTTATCGGGTTAAATAACGATTATGAATTATCAGCTAATTCGTTCTAAACGCAAAACTTTGAGTCTGCAAATTAACAGCAATGCTGAGCTCATTGTACGTGCGCCGAATCGGTTATCGGTTAAAAAAATAGAACAATTTATTGATGAAAAATCTAACTGGATTGAGAAAAAGTCAACATCCGTCGATGCTAAAAAACCTCAAAAACATAGTTATATAGAAGCTGAAAAATTCTTATATTTGGGTGGTGAATATCCGTTAAGTGTTGATATCAACCATGCTAAAGGCTTGAACTTTGATGGTCAAATATTCAGTCTTAATACCGGTGGAAAGCAAGAATTTTTGGCTTGGTATAAGACTGCTTTTAAAAATGTCGCCCTACCAAGACTGGATTATTATGCAGATCTTTATCAACTCAACTACCAACAAGTGCGCCTTAAGACGCAAAAAACCTTATGGGGCTCATGTAGTAGTGTGAATAACATCAACCTTAACTACTTGCTTATTATGGCGCCAATGAATGTTATCGACTATGTAATTGTGCATGAGCTTGCTCATACAAAAATTAAAAACCATTCGAAAGATTTTTGGCAGTTGGTTGAATTAATATTGCCAAAATATAAAGCCAGCAAAAGCTGGCTTAAAAATAACGGCTACAAGTTGTGCAACTTGTAGCTAAGAAGAAATTATTAACTAAACTTATCTGTCGCTTCTTGCATGGCCGCTTGCAAAGTGCCCATCTCAGCCATCTCAACAATAATATCACCACCACCCATTAATTCAGAGTTGAAGTAGATCTGTGGAAACGTTGGCCAATCTTGAAAATTGGGTAAATTTTGCATTACTTCTTGATCTTCAAAAATATTCACATAGGCAAACTCAACACCCGTTGAAGCCAATGTTTGTGCTGCTTTAGCCGAAAAGCCACATTGTGGAAATTGTGGTGTGCCTTTCATATAAAGCACGATTGGTGCGCTGTCTACTTGAGCCTGAATTCTTGCCATTACGTCCATTGTATTACTCCTGTTTGATTCTGTTAAATCCTAAATATCCGAGTATTTTACTCTTCTATTATTAATTACGCAATTATTCTATTGTTTAATCGCTTGAGAAATTGTGTATTTTTGCCCTTGTTTGAGTTTTTTGTAATTACCAAACACTGATTTAAAATTATCTTTAATAAAATTACGTAGGCCATTAATGGTGACAAAGGTAATTTTTCCACCAGGCTTGAGTGCATCATAAGCATCATATAAAATAATGCTGAGTTGCTCTCGGCCTACTTTAGCAGGTACATTAGAAATTATTTGGTCAAAATAATTATCTTTATTCACACTCAAAAATGCATCCGATAAATAGGCTTTAGCATTATCAATATGATTAAGTTTAGCGTTGTTGTTTGATAGCTCGACTGCAACAAAATCTTTATCCACCATGTGTACTTCGCCCTGTGGGCAAGACTTAGCAACACTTAAACCTATTGGGCCATAGCCACAGCCAAGGTCTAAACACTTATCACACTCGTCAATATCTAAATATTTCATTAACAGTAAAGTACCGTCATCAATTGCACGTGGACTAAACACACCCCATCGCGTTTTAAGGGTTAGATCATGACCTAGTAATGTGGCTTGAATACTGAGATCTTGCTTTAACTGAGGAATATCTTGACGTGTAAACATAAGTAATTATTTTTGTTTTTTAAGGGATTTTTTCTTAGCCTTGGCAGCAATGATTTGGCTAGCATGATCACCAATATGGGCTTCGCCACGTGCTTTGGCCAACTGCACCTGGCGCTCTCTTTCACGATAACGGCTAATCTGAGTTTTACTACGTGAGCCATGGCAACGCGGGCAAGATACGCCTTTTTCATAATGCGGATGTTGCTTATCTTCATCTG
>JAPYQD010000015.1:7704-12034 GCA_029937335.1 Gammaproteobacteria bacterium | reverse complement strand
GTTTTTTTTATTCTCCTCAAGTTTAGTTAGGCGGCTACCTCCTCCTCAAGATTTAAGCGCTTTACGGCAACTATAATAACAACATGTAAGCGCTTTGCAACACTATCATTAAAGGGTAATTTTATAATATACTGATTAACGGTCAGAGTCGACCATAAAGTTGCTACAACAGGGTTTAATGTAGCAATTCTGGAGAAATATAGTCTTGCTTAGAAGGCTGTAGTGTTTCTTGGATAAGTAAGGTTCCCATGCGTACAAATTCGATAATTTCACTTAGGTCTTGTGCGTTTTGTTCGTTATCGAGCACCTCGGCATCGAGCTTGGATATTTCACTGAAATCTTTAATCATTTCGAGCACGTCTTCATCGCTGGTAGAAATTTTTTGTAGCCCTAGTCCCACTAAAAATCCTTGGCACCATTGGATAAGCGTATCGGCTTGTTCTCTAAGTGTGTAGTCTTCGTCAGCAATCAGTAGTTGAAAATTCAACGTGGCATCGGCCAGTTGTAACAAGGTGTTGTTGTAGATCTGTGCGAGCTGTTCGTGGGCAGATTTTTCGCTAAGGTTGTTAAGGTCAATACTAACCAACACTTCCCCCAACCAATCGTCCAAGGCTAAGTCAGGTTTGATGCAGGCAAAACCACATAAAATGCCATGCGCACTGGCAATGGTGTCATCGGTATTTAAGCGGTGTAGGACGCTTTTAACTTCGTCATAGTCAATGAGGTTGTCCATGGTTAGGATTTACCCGCTAAGATTTCCATCACTGCCATACGCACAGCAATACCGTTAGTGACTTGTTGCAAGATAACAGATTGGTCGCCATCAGCAACGGAAGAGTCGATTTCAACGCCGCGATTGATTGGTCCTGGGTGCATAACAATAGCATCTGGTTTTGCCAATGTTAGGCGTTCAGCAGTCAGCCCATAATTGTCAAAGTATTCTTGTTCGTTAGGAATATCGGCCTCTAGCATGCGTTCTTTTTGTAGGCGTAGCACCATGATCACGTCGCAATCTTTTAAGCCAGCTTCGATATCATCAAAGCATTCAACCGAAGCGCAACGCTCAGAGCCGTACTGTAAACCGGCTGGTGCGATTAGGCGGATATCCGTTGTACCTAAAGTTTTTAGGGCTTGAATATCTGAGTGTGCCACACGTGAATGGACAATATCACCAACAATGGCCACAGATAAGTTTTTAAAGTTCTGTTTGTGCTGACGAATGGTAAGCATATCCAACAATGCTTGAGTTGGATGGGCGTTAGTGCCATCGCCAGCATTGAGGACAGCAACCCCTTGTAAATTTTCAGCCACGTGATGCGGTAGGCCACTTTGTTTGTGGCGAATCACAAACATGTCGATTCGCATGGCTTTAAGTGTGTGCATGGTATCGAGTAGGGATTCGTTTTTCTTGGTAGCTGAGTTGGCTAAGTCAACGTTAATGATATTAGCACTGGTGCGTTTGCCTGCAATCTCGAAAGTATTTCGAGTACGAGTGGACGGCTCAAAGAATAAGTTGGCCACACTCATGTCATCAAGAGCTTTGGATTTTTTTAGATTACCGGCATCGTCAATCAGACCATCGGCGATATCAAGAATGTGAGTTAAATGCTCTTTGGAAAGACCTTCAAGACCTAATAAATGGATTAGCTTGCCCTCGGGGCTAAGTTGAATATCGTTGCTAATCAAATCTTTTTTCATTTAACCATGTTTGCAATATTAATTGTGCTGAGCGCTTATCAACCTCACCGCGCTCGGCGTTTGGATGATAATGGTTATATTTTAGTTGGTTTTTAGCATCAGATGAAGATAAATATTCATCAATCATCGCTGTTTTGATACTGTAGCGAGCTTCGAGTTTTCTGGCAAAAGACTTAGCAATAAAGGTCATTTCTTGTTCTTTGCCATCCTGATCAAAGGGCAGTCCGACAATCAATAAATTTGCAGGATGTGCTTTAATGATTTCATCAAAACCTGTCCAGTTGGTTGAACCATTTTTGTGGTGGGTTACCACTTCAATGCCACTGGCTTGTAGGGTTAAACTATTGGCAATAGCAACACCGGTACGCTTAGTTCCAACGTCAAAACCTAAGTAAGTTTTGACACTCACAGAGCTTGTAGTTGTTGTAATAATTGATAACCAACATAACCATCAATAGGCAGGTTATTGTCGCGCTGATATTGGCGTGTGGCACCGCGAGTCTTAGGGCCAGAGATGCCATCGGGTTCGCCAGCATCAAAGCCTAGCTGATTGAGCGAAGTTTGGATAAATTTAATATCATCACGACTTAAAGAGGGTTCGGTAATTGGCTTGGCAACTAATGCACTTGTGCCAGCAAGACGATCAGACAAATGGCCCACAGACAAAGCGTAGAGGATTGAGCGATTCCATCTTAAGATGGCGTGGAAATTACGATAGGCTAAAAAAGCCGGGCCGTTATAGCCCATCGGTAGTACTAATGATGCTTTCATAGTAGAATCAGGCAAGTCTTCGTCGGTTGCTGTGCGCACGCCAAGTGCTTGCCACTCGTTCACGGTTTTTTTGGTGCTAAGATTGGCCAGTTGGTATTCAAAGTTCAATGGAATAGTGACTTCACGTCCCCAGCGCTCACCTCGGTGCCAGCCAATTTTTTGTAAAAAGTTAGCAGCACTGGCAAAAATATCAGCCTTATTGTCCCACAATCCAATCTCGCCATTACCATCGGCATCAACGCCATAAGCGGCAACATTGGTTGGCATGAATTGGACATTGCCCATCGCACCCGCCCACGAGCCTTGTGCATCTGACGGGATTTTGTTGTCATCGATGAGTTTAAGCAGCGCAAGTAATTGCGTGGTAAAAAAAGCGGAACGTCTTTCATCGAAACTTAAAGTGGCTAGAGATCGAACTAAATTTAAGTTACCTGTGTTGCTACCATAGTTGGTTTCTAAACCCCAAAAGGCGACAATAATGTGTGGTGGAACCCCATACTTTTGATAATTATGCTGAAAGGTGGTTTGGTGTTCTTGTAGTAATTTTTTGCCATTTTTAAGTCGATAAGGGCTAACTCTTGAGCCTAGATAACGCCAAAAATTTTGGCTAAATTCTGCCTGTGATTGGTCAAACTTAATTACTTTAGGGTTGGGGGTTAAGCCGTAAAAGACTTGATCGAGTGTGGTGGTTGATATACCCTGGCTGATGGCTTGGGTGCGGATGTCTGCTAAGAACGATTCAAAGCTGTGCGCAGTGGTATCATTTGCGTATGCAGATGTCGTTAATAATAAGCAGAAAATAAGTCTTAACATGTCAAAATTATAATGTCTAAGTTGCTCATCTATGCCTTCTTTTTGTTCTTGGGTGCTTGTGGTGGTAATCAGCCAACGCAGGTCATCACAGGCTCGACCATGGGCACTACTTATACGGTTAAAACCATTGATTCGAATGTTTCCAAATTACAAATCGAGCAGGTGTTAGATCAAGTTAATAAAACCTTCTCAACTTGGGATCCAAAATCAGAGTTATCTTTATTGAATCGCCAACCGGCAGACCAATGGATTGATGTGTCGAGTGAGTTGTTTTTTGTTTTAAGTCAATCACAAAAAATTTATCAACAAACCCAAGGTTATTTTGATCCTGGTATTGGTCGTTTGATTGATGTTTGGGGTTTTGGTGCTGTAAAAGTTGAGCAAAAACCGAGCCGAGCACAGGTGAGTGAATTGTTGTCATTGTCGTCTATTCGGTATTTACAATTAAACAATGGTCGAGTGAAAAAAACCAAAGATATTCATCTTAACTTGTCAGCCATCGCCAAAGGCTTTGGCGTAGACCAAGTGGCACGCCTACTCAAGAAGCACCAAGTTAAAGATTTTCTTGTGGAGATTGGTGGTGAGGTGATTGCCAGCGGCAAACAGCGTGGTCGATCTTGGACGCTCGGTATCGAGCAGCCGAATGGTGCCGAACCGATTGCCACAGTCTTAAATAATCAAGCCATTGCCACTTCGGGAAATTATCGTAATTATTTTGTTTGGGAAGATAGACGCTATATGCATATTTTGACACCGAGCAGTGGTTTGCCAGCCAACACTGACTTAGCGTCAGTGAGTGTGTTGAGCACACAAGCCATGATGGCCGATGCTTATGCAACTGCAATGATGGCGATGGGCAGTGAAAAAGCAACTGGGTTAGCTAAGCGGCTTAATTTGTCAGTTGTACTGATATTGAATCAACAACATGATTTTAAAGTGGTAAAAATAAACCCATGAAACCTTTAGCGGAAGATTTAAGACCACAAGCATTGGATGATTTCTTTGGTCAATCACACCTGCTAAATGACCACCATCCACTTAAGCAGGC
>JAPYQD010000015.1:0-7604 GCA_029937335.1 Gammaproteobacteria bacterium | reverse complement strand
TGGGCGATAAAGAAGGCAATCGTGCCATTGCTCAAGCGGCTACGTACTGTGCAGTAGCACCTAAATCTAACGCGGTTTATAAAGCTTTTAATCAGGCAATGAGTGAGGCGAAAGCAACCTCCGATTTGGATGTGCCTAAGCACTTATGTAACGCCCCAACCGCATTGATGAGTGATTTGGGCCATGGTGAAGGTTATCGATATGCACATGATGAGGTGGGTGGTTTTGCACAAGGACAGACTTATTTTCCTGAGGCATTGGGCGAGCAACAATATTATGTGCCGACAGATCGGGGTTTAGAGATTAAAATTAGTGAAAAACTTAAAACATTGAGGCAGAATAAATGACTTTTTTACCCACCGTACTGGCGATTGGCGTTGGCGCAACTATTGGCGCAAGTATGCGTTATTACTTAACGCAATTTATGAATACAACGTTTGGTCCGGCTTTTCCTTATGGCACCTTAAGTGCGAATATTATTGGTTCGTTTTTAGCGGGCGTATTGGTGGTGATTATTTTAGAAAAGGCTGCACTGCACGAGGCTTACCGTTTGCTGCTATTGATTGGTCTTACTGGCTCTTTAACCACGATGTCGACTTTATCTTGGGAGTCAATAGAGATGATTGGCTCAGGACATTACGGCCAAGCTAGTGTTAATATTTTGTTGAACGTTTTGTTGTCTTTGTCAGCGGCGGGTGCTGGCGTGGTACTTACTCGGTATTTATTTGCTGTTCAATAGCGTCGAATAATACACCAGCAATATTGAGATTAAATTGCGCATCAAGCTCACGAATACAAGTAGGACTAGTGACGTTGATTTCAGTAATGTAGTCTCCGATCACATCAAGCCCAACAAACATTAACCCTTTGTCTTTTAGCGTAGGACCAATTTGCTCGCATAAATAGTAATCTCTATCACTTAAAGGCTGGCCAATACCGGTTGCACCGGCGGCTAAGTTGCCTTTAAAACTACCTTCGGCTGGCATGCGTGCCAGAGCGTAATCAATGGGTTTGCCGTTAATTAAGAGGATGCGTTTATCGCCCTTAACAATATCGGCTAAAAACGTTTGGGTAAGGATTTGGCGCGTGCCTTGGTGGGTGAGGTAATCTAATACTTCGTCAATATTACGATCGCCATCGGTCAGTTTAAAAATATCGTTACCGCCCATGCCATCTAGTGGTTTAACCACAACGGTTTTTTCTGCTTTAATAAAAGATTTAATTTGATCTATCTGAGTGCTAATCAGCGTTGTCGGCATGCAGTGTGCAAAATTGAGAGCAAATAATTTCTCATTAGCATCCCTTAAAGACTGTGGCTTGTTAACAACTAAAACCCCATTATTCTCTGCTTGTTCAAGTAAATAAGTGGCGTAAATATAATCCATGTTAAACGGCGGATCTTTGCGCATTAAGATAGCATCAAGTTCACTCAGTTCAATTGTTTGCTTGGGCTGCTTCTCAAACCAATTGTCCGGATGATCGGCCACCGTGGTTTTTGACGCATGGGCGAGTATTTTGTCTTGCTCAGCAAATAGGTCAGTTGTATCGAATGTGTAGATTTCCCAACCGCGCCGGGTTGCTTCTAGCATCATCGCTAATGAAGAATCTTTTTTGGGATTGATATTAGCAATATCGTCCATGAGTACAGCGAGTTTCATAGTCTATATTATACTTTGGATTAAGGCATTGAAAGATAATCAAAAATAGGTACAATAACCTACTTGAGGAGAAAGTATATTTGGCTTATACAACGCTAACATTAACAAACGCTGAAACTGGAGAAGTGAAATACGCCCCTGTGGGTTTTTCTTGGACTTCTTTGTGCTTGTTCTTTTGTCCGGCTATTTATCGCCGTGATTGGAAGTCAGTTATATTAATGGCGCCTTTGTGCATATTGACATTGGGGCTGGCAAATATTGTGTTTTTCTTTACTTATAATAAGCTTTACGTCAAACACCTATTAGCAAGAGGTTATAAAATTAAAGTACATGGTGCAAGCCATGTTTCTAAATCTGGTCTTTAAAGAATTGATTTATTTTTAGTAAGGTCTTTGAAATAACTTAGGTTTTTACTGGACAACGTCACCACAAGAGCGTATTATTGCCGCCTTTAGTGCGGGGTGGAGCAGTTCGGTAGCTCGTCGGGCTCATAACCCGAAGGTCATAGGTTCAAATCCTGTCCCCGCTACCAAAAAAATTACGACCCCCTTTTTAGGGGGTTTTTATTAATCTTTATTTGATGATAAGTTAATGGCAAAAGTTGCTGACAAAATTGAAGCATTAATCGATCCGGTGATTAACGACATGGGCTACGAACTCGTGGGGATTGAATATGTTGCTAGCGGCAAGCACAGCACTTTGAGGATTTATATTGACTCAGAGAACGGTATTGGTGTCGATGACTGTGAGACAGTGTCGAGACAAATTAGTGCCATTTTTGATGTGGAAGATCCAATTGCAAGCCAGTACAATTTAGAAGTATCATCACCAGGCATAGAGCGTCCGTTGTTTCATATTGGGCATTATCAGCGCTTTTTAGGTCACGATATTAAATTACGATTGGTTAGACCAATCAACGGGCAAAGAAAATTTGTTGGTGTAATCGGTAGTGTTAGTGAAGCTAACAATAGCGTTGAACTAGTAACGGAGTTAGGTCCAGTAATACTGGATATTGAGTTAATTGAAAAGGCGAATTTAGTCGCCGACTTTTAAGCAGGAGAAAGACGTGGAAGGTAAAGAATTATTTTTGATGGTTGAGGCAATTTCTAATGAGAAAAACATCTCGCAAGAGGATGTGCTCGAGTCTTTAGAAGAGGCATTAGCAGTTGCAACAAAGAAACGCAACAATATTGATGCGCATGTTGAAATTGACAGAAAAACCGGTGAGTTTAATACCTTTAGACAGTGGATGGTTATTGATGACGGTGAAAACTTTGTGGATGATGATGGTACTGAGTTCGATACAGAATTACACATTCATGCTAAAGATGCGAATGGTGTAGCGGTTGATGATTTTGTACGCGAGCCAATGGAAACTGAAGCCTTTGGCCGTATTGCTGCTCAAATCGTAAAACAAGTAATTATCCAAAAAGTACGTGAAGCGGAAAGAGAAGTGATTGTTGAAGACTACACAAAGCGTGTGGGCGAGGTGATTATGGTAACCGTTAAACGTGTTGATCGAGGCAATGCTTATGTTGATATGGGTGGTGTTGATGGCATGATTTCTAAATTTGACCTAATTCCAAATGAATCAGTACGTAAGAATGATCGTCTAAGAGCCTATATTAAAGAGGTGAAGTCAAGCCCACGCGGTGCGCAAATTTTCTTGAGCCGTACGGTGCCTGAGATGATGGTCGAGTTATTCGAGATGGAAGTGCCAGAGATTTCTGAAGGCGTGATTGAGATTATGGGCTGTGCTAGAGATCCTGGTTTGCGTTCAAAATTAGCCGTTAAAGCAAAAGACAAACGTCTTGATCCAATCGGATCTTGTATTGGTATGCGTGGTGCACGTGTACAAGCGGTATCAAATGAGCTTAATGGCGAGCGTGTCGACATCATTCTTTGGGATGAGGATCCTGCACAGTTTGTGATCAATGCAATGGCACCTGCTGAGGTAAGTGCGATTGTCGTTGATGAAGACAAAAGCTCAATGGACATTGCGGTTGAAGATGATCAGTTGGCATTAGCCATTGGTCGTGGTGGTCAAAATATTAAATTGGCTTCACGCTTAACAGATTGGAAGCTTAATGTCATGTCAGTTGGTGAAGCAGATGATAAACAAGCGGAAGAAAACCAAAAGACCAGTGAAAAATTGGCTGAGAAGTTAGGCGTTGACTCTGAAGTGGCCGGCGTGTTAATTGACGAAGGTTTTGGTAGTATTGACGAAGTTGCCGATGCAGATGCATCTAGCTTAGAAGGTATTGAAGAGTTTGACACCTCTATGGTTGAAGAGTTACAAGAGCGTGCTTCTGATGCGCAGTTAGTGCAGGCATTAGGTGATGCAGAATCTTCTGAAGTGTTGATGAGTGTTGAGGGTGTTAGTGAAGACTTGGCGCAAGCATTAATTGAATCAGATATTGCAACGGTAGATGATCTAGCAGAATTGTCAATTGATGAATTATTAGACATTCAAGTTATGGACACCGAAGTGGCATCGGCTGTTATTATGACCGCAAGAGAAAACGAAGGATGGTTTGATTAATTAAGTAAAGATAAATAAAACTTAATTAAAAACAAATAAAAAACAATAGGCAAGCATATGGCACACACAGTTCAAACGTTATCTAAAATACTGAAAAAGACTTCAGATGAGGTCATTAAGATTCTAGCAAATGCGGGAATTGATGGCAAGACTGCAGATTCTGAAATCTCAGCTGAGGAACGTAAAATTTTGATGGGTAGTTTGTCTAAACGCTCAACCAGCAAGTCTAGCATGTCAGTTTCTTCACGCAAGCCTAGCGCCAAATCAAGTGCAAGTGCTGGCGGTATTAAAGTCCAAGTTAAGAAGAAGCGTGTTAAAAAAGAGGCGGTCCAAGAGGTTGACTCTGTTGATAATGAGGCTGCGCTTAAAGCACAAGCCGCACTAGATTCAGGCCGTGATGCAGATGAAAAATTATTAGCACAAGATGCTAAGCGTCAAGAAATGACGCGTTTGCAAAAAGACCAAGCACAAGCGCAAAAAGATCAGCAAACCGCTGTCAAACAAAAAGCACAAGAAGAAACTAAAAAACCCACAACCGCTGCTGAAGAGAAAAAACCGAAACGCTTACACAAAGCTCCAAACAACAATGGGCGTCGACAGTTGCACGTGGCTAGACACAATCCAAATCGTAAACTGAAGAAAAAAGAAAGAACGCGTTTAAGCCAAAAAACTCAAGAAGAACAGGCACAGCATGGCTTCCAAAAGCCAGTTGAAAAAGTGATTCATGAAGTGGCAGTGCCTGACAATATTAAAGTAATAGACCTTGCGCAGAAAATGACGACCAAAGCCGGAGAGGTGCTTAAAGTATTAATGGGCATGGGCGTGATGGTGACACTGAATGATGTGATCGACCAAGATACCGCGTTACTAGTGGTTGAGGAGATGGGTCATAAGGGTGTTGCTAGCAAGGAAGAAACCATTGAAGATACGTTGATTGAGCAATCAAAACCAACCGGTGATGAAAGCTTGAGACCACCAGTGGTAACTATTATGGGCCATGTTGATCATGGTAAAACCTCATTACTAGACTATATTCGTAAAGCCAAAGTCGCTGATGGCGAAGCAGGCGGCATTACCCAGCACATTGGTGCTTACCAAGTTCAAGCAAACGACGGCTTTATTACTTTTATTGATACACCGGGACATGCAGCGTTCTCAAAAATGCGTTCTCGTGGTGCAAATTCAACTGACATTGTTATTCTAGTTGTAGCTGCTGATGATGGGGTAATGCCTCAAACGATTGAATCAATCAAGCATGCTCAAACTGCCGATGTACCCATCATTGTAGCAATCAATAAAATTGACAAAGAAGGCGCGGATCTTGATAAGATTAAACAAGTGCTTTCAACCCATGATGTGATTTCTGAAGACTGGGGCGGCGATGTAATGATGGTGCCAGTGTCAGCTCATACGGGCGAAGGTATCGATGCCTTATTAGATGCCATTACATTAACAGCTGAGGTGTTAGAATTTTCAGCAGTGGTCAAAGGCCCAGCACAGGGCACTGTGCTAGAAGCACGACTTGAAAAAGGCCGTGGTAAGGTAACAACCATCTTAGTACAATCAGGCACTTTGAAAAAAGGCGACATCATGATTGCTGGTTTAGAATACGGAAAAGTTAAGCAAATTGTTAACGATCAAGGCAAAGTATTAAAAGAGGCCGGTCCATCGACACCGGTTGAAGTATTAGGTTTATCAGGCGTACCAAATGCCGGCGATGAAGTATTAGTAGTAGAGTCTGAGCGTAAGGCTCGTGAAGTCGCTAGCTTTAGAAAAACACGTGATCGTGAAGCTGAGTTGCAAAACCAGCAAGCATCGAAAATGGAAAACTTCTTACAAAAAATGGAAGAAGGCGATGTTTCTACGGTTAACGTGTTGTTGAAATCTGATGTACGAGGATCGGCGCAAGCATTGGTCGAAGCCTTAGAAGAGCTATCAACCGATGAAGTGCGTGTTAAAGTCGTGTCTAGTGGTGTGGGTGGTATTAACAATACTGACATTAACCTAGCAGCAACATCAGGCGCATTGGTGCTTGGTTTTAATGTGCGTGCCGATGCAGTAGCGCGTAGAACTGCTGATAACGAAGGTGTGCGTATTGAGTACTATTCAATTATCTATAATTTAATTGATGATGTAAAAGCCATCATGAGCGGTTTATTAAGCCCTGCGTTGAGTGAAAATATTATTGGTATTGCCAATGTGAAAGATGTATTTAAATCCCAGAAGCTAGGCGATATTGCCGGTTGTATGGTTGAAGAAGGTGTGGTTAGAAAAGATTCACCAATTCGTGTATTGCGCGACAGTGTGGTTGTTTTTGAAGGCGAGCTAGAATCTCTAAGACGTTTCAAAGACGATGTTAAAGAAGTTAAGTCAGGTACTGAATGTGGTATCGGGGTAGCAGGTTATAACGATGTCCAGCCAGGCGACCAGATCGAAGTATTTGAGCGCATTGAAACTGCACGTACTCTATAAAACGTCCTTTAGTTAATGGCAGACCAACCTTCTTATCGAGTTGAAAGAGTTAATGAGCTAATTCGTCGTGAGTTAGTGACACTCTTAAAAAACGAAACCAAAGATCCGAGGCTCCAATCAGTGAGTGTGACCGATGTCTTGTCCAGTCGTGATTTGAGTAGTGCTAAAGTGTTTTATACCGTACCAGAATCTGATCAAGCAACAGTTGAAGTCTTATTAAACAAAGCCAGTGGTTTTTTCCGTTCGCGCTTGTCAAAAACACTAGATTTGCGCCATACGCCAGCATTAAAGTTTATCTTTGATCCCGCACCAAATACGGGTGCTAAGATTGAAGATTTATTGTCTAAACTATAAATACTAGCCATGTCACGGCGTAATCCAAAAGGCAGAGAGATTAACGGTATCGTCTTGCTTGACAAAGACACCGGTCTGAGCTCGAACGCTGCCCTACAAAAAGTCAAACGATTGTTCTTTGCTAAGAAAGCTGGGCATACTGGCGCCCTAGATCCACTGGCCAGTGGTATCTTGCCAATCTGCTTAGGGCAAGCCACTAAGGTGGCAGGATTTTTGCTGGCCGATGATAAGCGTTATTTTGTCCGTGGTCAGTTGGGGCAGATTACCGATACTGCTGATGCTGAAGGTGAGGTCATTAAAACGCAACCTTTTGAACACTTGGCCGATGAAGAAATTCGCAATGCTGTTGATCAGTTTATTGGAGATATCGAGCAAGTACCACCGATGTACTCAGCACTTAAAAAAGATGGACAACCTCTATATAAGTTAGCCAGACAAGGTATTGAAATCGATAGACCAGCACGTCCGGTTACCATTCACAACATTGATTATCTAGGTTATGAAAATGGCATCTTAAGTTTAGAGGTGTCGTGTTCTAAAGGTACTTACATTCGTACTTTGATTGAAGATATTGGCAA
>JAPYQD010000014.1 GCA_029937335.1 Gammaproteobacteria bacterium | reverse complement strand
ATGCTGAATGTTTTTCTAAAATTCGATCAATTTTTGATGCGTCAGTATGTGTATGAAGACGCTCATAAACCGCCGCCCAATCTGGCTTGTAAGACTCATGAGCGTAATCCCATTCATCATAATAATGAGGTGGTATGACCTCAACCTGGTCTTCGTCTTCGTCTTCAGATTTTTTTTGATGCTCAAAAATATTGTCTTCTTCGTCAAATTCTTCAATAAACAACCATATTGAGCGATTGTCATCACGGTAAGTCACTTCAGTATTTTTAAAGTAAATTTTTCCTAATGCATCAGATGCATTTCTAGTTTTGATTAAATAACCCAATCCAAGACTCAAACTGTCTGATGATGTTGACACACCCTTAGCCATCAAAGCCTTAAACTTCTCAACATATTCTAAAATAATCGGATTTTTGTATGGGTGGTTATCATCAATCAGTGCACGAGTTAGCATAATAGCTCGATGTCGCAAGCAAGATTGCTGTGTGTCATCGCAATCGAATTCATCAACTATCGGTATCAAGCTTAGCCATAAGCGTTTCAAGCCAGGATACTCTTGTATAGCTAGGTATTCAACACGTGCATCTTCAAATACTTCGGTAAAGAATCGCTGTTGTGGTGACACATTGTCAGCTACAATCTTAGTGGTAAATTGATGATGTGCGATCAAATGCGCTACCAAAGCCATGTAGCGTCGGCAAGCATTAACACCGTTTAATTCTTCATAAATATCAGGTAAACGAATAACATCGTCTTCTAAATAAGGGTGAAAATGTTCTAATTTTTCAAAGTCTGGTGAATACGGGGCGTACATAAAATCCGTCTTCCATAGCGAGCGTTGAAACATGTTGATTGGACGCTCAATATCAGAAAACAATAAACCTTTTCGTTGGCGCTGAAATACTGCTTTTGAATCAGCCGTAGAAAGTGAAAAATACTCTTCTTGACGTTCTGGATGATCTCGAAAATATCTTAAGCCATAATTAATCCACTCATAAATACCATTAAATTCTAATTGCTCTAACAATAAGCGCATATTACCAAGCATCGCCTTTAATGAGGGCGATGCATGCGTATCATGAATACCATGAATTGAAAAAGTTGTTTCAGATAAATGGTATTCAATCAAATCCAGGTACTCATCTAGTTGATCTTTATTGATATGCTCAACAACAACAATAAAACTATCTAAAAAACCTTCAACTGCTGGCTTATTAGGCGTTCTACAAATCTTATTATAGGCGAAATCAACAATTTTCTTAATACTGCTATCGCCAAAATGCTCCCCTGCCCAAGGCATTGTCTTAAGGAAGGCGATCGAAAGTTTGTCGCCCTGTCCAATCTTAGACAAGAACTCTGCACCTTTATAATATTCACTCAGACTTTCCTCAGAAAGCCTTTCAGTTGCTTGCTCAATATTTAAAGAAAAAACCTCTTGAACTGATTCAAATGAACAATCTAGGGGCTGGTATAGAATTTCCTCAGTCACGTTATTAACTGATCTTTAACCAAAGATAGCGTCAATTGCACCACCCATGGTTGTGCGAACCTCTGCATCATCAGTAATTGGGCAAACAAGCGCCATATGGCACGCATCTTTAACTTCAACGCCTGAAGCGATGAGTGTGCCCGCATAATTAAGCAAACGTGTTGATGCACCCTCATCAAGGCCATGACCAACCAAATTACGCGTTGCTTGTGCAAGCTTCACCAGCTTAGCCGCCGTATCAGCATCCACACCTGACTCTGTGGTAACAATTGAGGCTTCAAGCTCAGCTGAAGCATAATCAAAATCCATACCAGTAAAGCGCTGCTTAGTTGACTGCTTAAGGTCTTTCATGAGTGACTGGTAACCAGGATTGTACGAGATCACCAATTGGAAATCAGGGTGTGCTTTAACTAACTCACCTTTTTTGTCTAACATTAACTCACGACGGTGATCTGTTAACGAGTGAATAACCACCATAGTGTCTTGACGTGCCTCTACAATCTCATCAAGATAACAAATAGCACCATGACGTGCTGCTAGTGTTAACGGGCCATCTACCCAGCGAGTGCCATTTGCATCAAGTAAGTATCGGCCAATTAAGTCAGATGCAGTAATATCCTCATTACAAGAAACAGTAATAATAGGTTTACCTAGTTTGTATGCCATGTGCTCAATAAAACGAGACTTGCCACAACCTGTTGGGCCTTTAACCATCACTGGTAGGCGTGCATTGTATGCTGCAGTGTAAAGTTCTGCCTCGTTTGATTGTGCTTCGTAAAATGGCTCTAATTTAATTTTAAATTGATTGATATCGAAATCTGACATAGTTCTATCCTTATTAATGTTGTCCACTCCTTAATGTAGTGGCTTGTATGGCTTGAAACACTTACATAAACAAAAGGTGTTGTTCTTGCTTATGTAAGTGTTTCTTAGAAAAAAAAGCCCCCGCATGTAGCAGAGGCTCTTTATAACTAAGAGTTACAAGGCTTACTTGTGAACACCTAGCTTGTCTCTCCAACCAGGGTATAGAGAATCTGCATCACCAGGGAATGACTCGAATGCACGAGCAAACTCATTATGATCTTTAGCAAATTCAATTGGGTCAGCCTTAGCCATCCAGCAATCATATGCTTGACGTAGTGACTTAGCACCCGCTGCAGGAGAATCAATGTGACCATAAGAGCCACCACCAGAAGTGTTGATTACGTTACCGTGACCTAAGTTCTCAAAGAAGCCTGGAAGACGTAGAGCGTTCATACCACCAGAAATAATTGGTGTAGTTGGCTTCATGCCGAACCATTCTTGATGATAAACTGGACCATCAGCACTGTCGCGCTCGATCATGTACGCGATGTTTCTATCATCAGCACCACCTTCCATCTTACCGTAACCCATTGTACCCACGTGGATACCAGACGCACCCATAAGGCGAGAAAGCTTAGCAAGGACAAATGCAGTGTAACCACGAACTGAAGATGGCGATGTAATCGCACCATGACCAGCTCTATGGTAATGTAAGTATTGATCTGGGTAGTTACGACGTGCAGTTGTAACCATACCACAACCACCTACGTAACCATCAACTAGGAATGCAACGTGATGAGCGTTTTCACCAAATGCTTCTAAGATGTAGTCAGCACGAGCACACATTTCATGATGATCGTCAGCAGTAATGTTTGCAGAGAAAATTTTAGCTTCGCCAGTCTCGTCTTGTGCACGCTTCATAGAGTCAGCAACTAAAGGAGTCACATCCTTCATACGAGCATAAACTTGGTTACCTTGAGGCTCATCGTTCTTGATGAAGTCGCCACCTAACCAGAATTGGTATGCCGCTTCAGCAAAAGGCTTAGGACGAAGACCTAATTTAGGCTTAATAATAGTACCGGCTATGTAACCACCATCGTTACGGTCACGACCTAATAAGTTCCATAAATCTGTAATATCCATAGAAGGGCCGTCAAAGATGTCAAGCATTTGCTTAGGAACATGGAAGTCAATCATTTGTGCACACTGTACATCACCCATACCTTGGTTATTACCAATCGCAAGTGTAAGGAAAGATACAACCATTGCACGACCGTCAATTAAGTTACGATCAAATAATCCACATGGGTATGCAATTTTCATGATGCCTTTAGCTTCATCAATTTCGTATACCATTGCATCTAGATCTTTAGTAAAATCATCTGTAGTTGATACTTCTACGTTTGTACCAGTAGACGACTCTGCAGCAAAGTGAGCAGCAGTTTCTAAGTAACCAAAGAAACCAGGCATTGGTGTCATTGTGTAGGCAACAAACATATGGTTGCCGTCTGCGATTAGCTTATCTTCGTCTAATGACAAATCAGCATATCTATTCGATTGATCCATTGTGGACTCCTATCTATTAAAAATCTCAATAATACAAGAACACTTAAATAATGTAAAATAATATTTATTTAGTAAATAATAAGTTTTAATTATGATTAATTACACACTTAAGCAACTGTACAGCTTTGAAGCAGTTGTACGCCTTAAAGGCTTTACCAAAGCCAGCAAAGAGCTTAACATTACTCAGCCTGCCGTGTACATGCAGATCCAAAAACTCACGCAAAATATTGGCTCTGATTTGATCAACGTTAAAGGTAAAACGCTAACACCCACCTTTATTGGTAAGAAACTTTATCAAACTTGTTTGGATGTTATTGCCAAACTCGAACAAACTCGTTTAGATATTAAACAAACACTAGACCCTGAAGCAGGTCACTTACAAATCGCTGTTGCGACGACGACCAACTCATTTGTGAGCCGTGTATTGGCTAAGTTTAAAAAAGAATATCCTAAAATGACTTTCTTCTTAGAAGTGACCAACCGAAAAGCATTGCTAGAAAAACTCAACAATAACGAAATCGACTTAGTGATTATGGGTGAGCCACCTTCTGATATACCGTTAGTCACTCAGCCATTTATGAAAAATCCGCTAATTGCTATTGCCCACCCTAACCACCCTTTATTAAAAAATAAACGCAATTCAATTAAAGCACTTGCAAAAGAAACTTTAATTACTCGCGAGCAAGGATCTGGTACACGCATTACCATTGAACGTATCACAGGTATGCAATTTAACTCAGATATTGAGATTAACTCCAATGAAGCAATTATCGAATCTGTTCAAGCAGGACTCGGTATTGGTTTTGTTTCTAAACATACAGTAAAGTTAGAATTAGAAAATGGCATTATTAAGCAACTTAACGCTGATAAATTTCCCATTACACGTCACTGGTACGTCGTTCATCATGCCAAAAATCAGCTTTCACCTATGGCGACACGTTTTAAAAAATTTATTGTGGAAAATAGCGACTTGGACTAAATTGGATTAGGAAAATACAATTGTCTTATTATTACAAGTCAGTACACGATCTTCTAAGTGATATTGCAAACCCTTGGCTAGTGTAATCTTTTCTATATCTTGACCCATTTTTTTCATATCGTCAGCACTATCAGCGTGATCAACCCTGACCACATCTTGCTCAATAATCGGGCCTTCATCTAAATCAGCCGTCACATAATGACAAGTAGCACCAATCAGTTTAACGCCTCGTTCGGCTGCACGCTTATAAGGATTAGCGCCTACAAAAGATGGTAAGAACGAATGATGAATATTAATAATCTTACCCTCGAAGTGCTTACACAAATCTTGTGGAATGATTTGCATATAGCGTGCTAACACCACCACATCTGGCTTAAAGTCAATCACGGCCTGTGTCATACTGACAATATCTGCTTCCTTAGTATTTGCTTCAATACTCACTTGCTTAAAAGGCACGTCGTACCAACTGGCCAGTTTGGATAATCGCTGATGGTTAGATAATACACCGATGATTTCACCCTCGAGTTCATTTTCATGCCCGCGGTGTAATAGGTCAGCCACACAGTGTGAGCTTTTAGAACCCATAATCAAAATACGCTTTAACTTAGAGGTATCATTCAAATACCAAACCATGTTGTAAGTTTTAGCAATAATTTCAAAATCAGATTGAAAATCTTCAATCGAACAAGACAAAGAGGTTGATTCAATCTCGATACGCATAAAAAAGCGTTTATTTAAATCATCAAGATGATGGTGTGCTTCTTTAATATTGCCATTATGTTCAAAAATAAACTGACTCACTTTGGCGACCAAACCATGTGCATCAGGGCAAGAAATTAATAATCGATGCATGCTCATAAATTTAAGTACGATACTCCGCGTTGATTTTGACATAATCGTACGAGAAGTCTGTGGTCCACACGCTTTCTTGGGTGTCACTCTCACCAATCTCAATGGTGATTACAATTGTATCTTTTGCCATCTCGGCACTGCCCGCTACTTCTGTGTAGCTTTCGTCAGGTTCTCCGGCTTGAATAATACTTACCTTGTTCAGATAAATATTAATGTCTTCGATGGTTAGACCGCTAATATTTGCACGACCAACTGCTGCCAAAATACGACCCCAGTTTGCATCACTTGCAAACAAGGCTGTTTTTACCAAAGGTGAGTGTGCAACCGTATAGGCCACTTCTAGGCAGTCTGCATTACTTACGCCACCCTTCACACAGACCTCAACAAACTTAGTCGCACCCTCTCCATCTTTAATAATTTGGTGTGCTAAAGATTGCGTCACTTCATCAAGTGCTCGCTGAAACTCATCAACACAATCATGAATATCCACACCACTTGCGCCGGTTGCACTGAGTGTACAAGCGTCATTGGTTGAGGTGTCACCATCTACTGTAATACGATTAAACGATTGGTTGACGGAAGCTGTTAAGCATTGTTGTAATTTGGCTTGAGTTGATTTGACATCAGTAAAAATAAAACTAAGCATGGTTGCCATATCGGGGCGAATCATGCCAGAGCCTTTAGCGACACCACTAATGGTTACCGTTTTTCCATTCACTTCAAATTGCTTTGAGGCAGTTTTTTCAACCAAATCAGTAGTTAATATTCCCTTAGCAACATTCTCCATCGAATCGCTCGATAATTTAACAATTGCTTTAGGAATACCGACATCAAACTTAGAAACATCAAGTTGCTGACCAATCACACCGGTTGAAAATGGCAACACTTGTTCGATATCAATATTAAGCTCACTAGCCAAACACGCACAAGTGTGTAATGTATTTTTCATGCCTTGCGTGCCCGTACCTGCATTGGCATTACCACTATTAATAAGTAGTGCTTTAGGATGATGATTAAGGTGATTTTTGGCTATTACTACAGGTGCTGCACAAAAAACATTTTGAGTAAATACGGCAGCCGTTGTTGTGCTTTCTGTCAAATAAATAATAGATAAATCTAGGGCGTCATTATTCTTAATACCTGCATCAATGGATGCTGATAATACGCCTTCTATATTTAATAATGACTGACTCATGTTTAGCAATAAATCCTTAATAATTAAGGGTATTTTACTGACTTAAGAAGTTTTTGAAGATTTTTTATCTAGATATTGGAAAACACTCATCAAAATCGCACCAAACAGTACCATAATCAATGCCGGAACAGCAGCGCGCTCAAACAAACCTTCGGCACTGAGCTCGTACACTTGAATTGCCAACGTATCCCAACCAAAAGGTCGTAACAAATAAGTAGCTGGTAATTCTTTCATTACATCTACTGCTACTAATAAACCACCTGCTAAAATCCCCGGTGTCATCATGGGTAAATACACTTGCCAAATCAGTCGTAAGCGCGTAGCGCCTAATAGACGTGCGCTCTGAGTAAATACGGGTTTAATCTGCTGAGCACTTGCATCAATCGAGCTGTAAGCAATCGCCATAAATCTAGATACATAAGCAAATAGCAACAAAGAGATTGATCCAAAAATAATATGGTTAATCGACTCACCGCCAAAATAAATATTAATCACAGAGATTTGATTAATACCATAAAGCAAACCAACCGCCATTACCGAACCTGGCAACGCATAGCCTAGTGTTGCCATACGAATCACGCCTTTTAGCCAAATACTGCCTTGCTTGCATCGACCAGGTAACGCCAATACTGTTGCAATAGCGACAGTGATCAATGCGGCAGAAACCGTTAATATCGAAGTTGAGGCAATCAAATCAAAATACTTTGCACTCCACTCCTCACCAGCCGATTCCCAACCCCAAATAACAAGCTGCAACATCGGCATTGCAAATGAGAGCATGAATACACCAAACACGAATAAGCTAATCAACCACCCAACAATGCCTGTTGCATGATAAGGTTTTTTATTAGATACATCGGCTGAATAATACTTGGCTTGGCCTCTGGCTTTTTTCTCAAAATAGATTAAGAAAAATGCTACCAAGACTAGTAGAGATGCAAGTTGAGCTGCTACCTCAATCGATCGGAAATCACCCCAAGCAGAATAAATGGCCGTGGTGAAAGTATCATAATTAAACAAACTAACCACACCAAAATCAGCCAACGTCTCCATCAGTGTAACCAGTAATCCTGCTGCTGCTGCCGGGCGAGCGAGTGGTAGTGATATTTTAAAAAATACTTTGAGCGGGCTAGCACCTAATAATTTACCCGCCTCAATCATGTTGATTTTTTGGCGTTTAAATGAAGCGCGAGTCATCATATATACATAGGGATAAAACACCAATACAAATGTCAGGATAATCGCCCATGATCCGGCACGGATATCAAACCCTGGCAGTCCAAGCACCTCACGCATCCATACCTGTGCATAACCCGAGTAATCAAATACGCCCAAATACACAAAAGCCAATACATAAGCTGGGATTGCAAATGGCAAAAACAACGCCCACTCTAGCCACTTTCTACCAGGGAATTCAACCATCACCACAAGGTAGGCCAATATCGTACCCAATAGCGTTACACCAATACCCACGCCAATTAAAAGAATAACCGTAGAGCTAATTAAACCTGGCAATAAGTTCTGGGAAAAATGCGTCCAAAGCTCATGCTCAGGAAACAACCAAGACAACGCCACCACAAAAATTGGCATCGCCACTAATAGGGCGAGAACACTAATCCAAATTTTTGATTTAAAGCAACCTTTTTCCAAAATGTTTCTCTATAGAAGTTTCTAGTATTTTAAAACAAAAAAACCCAAGACTATCGACAAGCCTTGGGTTTTATTAACAAAAAATAAACGTCTATTTATAGCCCTTTATTTGCATTAATTTAACTGCTTTAGCCTGCAAAATACCGGCTTTCGATAAGTTCATATCATCCTGCTTGAACGATCCCCATGCAGACACTATATCATCTGAAGCAATATTTTGGTTAGCTGGGTATTCTTTATTAAGCGAACCATAAATAGCTTGTGCTTCAGCGGATGACAACCATTCTAATAATTTGGTTGCACCCTCAACATTAGTTGCATACTTAGTTACACCAGCACCCGATACATTAACATGCACACCTGTTGTATCTTGATTTGCCCAAAATAGTTTCAATGGTGCATTAGGATTTTTAGCAATTAAACGACCAAAATAATAAGTATTAACTAAGCCAACATCACATTGACCTGCAAGGATTGCATTCATTACATGTGAGTCTTTGGCGTTAGGTGTTGCTGCCAAGTTACTCACCCAGCCACTAATAATATTGCCCGCTTTGTCTTCACCGTGATTATAAATGACAGAAGCCGCTAACGACTTGGTATAGATTTTTTTGCTGGTTCTAAGGCATAATTTACCTTTCCATTTGTCTGATGCTAAGTCTTCATAAGTTGATAAATCATCTGGCTTTACACGATCAGTTGAATAAACAATAGTACGTGCACGAACTGATAAACCTGTCCACAATCCGTCAGGATCTCTTAAATAAGATGGAATATTACTCTTTAACGTTTCTGTTTGCACTGTCTGGAATAAACCTTGAGAGCCTGCGTACCAAAGATTACCTGCATCTACTGTCATAAACATATCAGCTTGCGTACTAGCACCTTCAAGCTTTAAACGCTCTATTAACGCACCACCTTTACCGGTTAAGTACTCAACTTTAATACCGGTGTCTTTTGTAAAAGCCTCAAATAATGGCTTAATCAAATGCTCTTTACGTGAGCTGTATACTGTGACTGAGTCATCACTTGCTGCTTGCACAGCTGCTATACTCGAAACTGTTAATATTGAAAATACGACAGTTGATGAAACTAATGTTTTAATATTCATTCTATTTTTATTCCTGTTGGATGTATTTGTATTTAATAACATAATTGATAATGATTATCAATTGCGAATGATACTCATTATTATTTGATTGTCAACTGTTTATTCTGAATTGTGCCAACTTTATCAGCCAATGCGTTGGCTTCATCCTCATCATGTGTTACCAAGATAGAGGTCACTTGTGCTTTTTTAAGAATTAATCTAACTTGTGAGGCCAATTGATTACGATGATTCTTATCTAGACTAGAAAATGGCTCATCTAATAACAACAGTTTTGGTGATGGCGCCAAAGCGCGTGCCAAGGCTACACGCTGCTGTTCACCGCCTGAAAGCTGATGAGGGTATTTTTTTTCAATACCCTCTAAACCAATCAAAGATAACAACTCTTTAACACGATCTTTCTGTTCTTTTTTAGATTGATCGCTAATACCAAAAACAATATTTTTATCAACCGTCATGTGTGGAAATAAAGCGTAATCTTGAAACACCATCCCTACTCCTCTTGATTCTGGTGTAATTTGATGCTTTCCATTAACTGATAATTGACGACCGTCTAATTCAACTTTGCCCTTAGCAGCATCATCAAGTCCTGCAATAAAACGAAGTGCAGAACTCTTGCCACTACCACTATCGCCTAGCAAAGCAAAAATTTCACCCTGCTCCAGGTCAAGATTGAAGCCATCTAAAACTTCATTATTTTGATAAGTGACTGATAAATCGTTAACCGCTAACATTTAATAATGCAAATACTAATAAGAATGATTATCAATATTATATAAGATTATCCTAATAAATACGGGTAATTAATGACAATTTACTAAAAATACATATAGACAGATATATGTCATAAAATAATGCCTAAAGACAAACTGATAGTATTTTTATAAAAATGAACAAACAAGATCGAACTAAAGCCAGTCAAAAAGTTACCTTAGTTGGTGCTGTAATTGATTTCTTGTTGGCTATCTTTAAAATAATTGCTGGTGTCATTGGTAACTCTGGCGCTTTGATTGCCGATGGTATTCATTCATTTTCAGACTTACTATCTGATGGTGTTGTTTGGTACGCAGCTAAACATTCAGCTGAAGAGGCTGATGAGGAGCACCCGTATGGCCATGAGCGATTTGAAACTGTTGCCACGCTTGGTTTAGCCATTATCTTAGCCATTATTGGTACAGGTATTATCTTTGATGCATTTATTCGCCTAAGCAGTCCGGGTGAGCTTTCGCATAGCGCGCTACTTCTGAGTGCTGCCGCTCTATCCATTTTCTCTAAAGAGGCTTTGTACTGGTACACCCTTAAAGTAGCTAAAACTTATAAATCAGAAATGCTTAAAGCCAATGCTTGGCATCATCGATCTGATGCGCTGTCATCGATTGTAGTGTTTGTTGGTATTTTAGGTGGCTTGAATGGTTATCTATACCTTGATAGTATTGCAGCTATTGTCGTTGGTTTAATGGTGATTTATATTGCTTGGGAGCTAGGCACAGGCGCTACTAAAGAATTAGTAGACACTTCCATTGATGCTGCACAAGTTGAACAACTCAGAAATGCAATTGGCATGATTAGTGGTGTGAACAGTGTACATTCACTGCGCACTCGTAAAATCGGTCATACAATATCGGCAGATGTACATGTGCAAGTTGACCCTTTCTTGAGTGTTAGCGAAGGGCATATTATTAGTGTGAGTGTCGAACGTGTAGCCAGAGAGTGCCTAGAAAACTTAACCGATGTCACTGTGCATATTGACCCAGAGGATGACGAAACTGCCGCACCTTGCGAGAACTTGCCTGAACGCGCCCAAGCGCTTGGTATTCTTAATAAGGCTTTATTTAACAATCAATGTGATGGTGAGATCAAACGCATCCAGTTACATTACCTTGATGGCAAGATTCATGTGGATTTCTTTTTGCCACTTTCATGTTTATCTTCTGATAAAAGCCACGATGAGATCTTGGAGAAGTTAACCGAAGTAGTAAGAGAACTACCTGAGTTTGGCGATATTAAGGTTTACTTCGGTTAATTACAAGCTATGGTAAGCATGGCACATTGCACCTGCTAATGCATCAGCTGCATCCTCTTGCGGGGCTTTATTGAGTTTTAAAGATTCTTGCACCATATAAGACACTTGATCTTTGCTGGCATGACCTTTACCAACAACCGCTTTTTTAATTTGATTGGGGCTGTATTCCACCATAGCAATGCCATTCACCCCTGCGGCAGAAATAATAGCACCTCGCGCATGACCTAACTTAATCGCTGCATCAGGGTTAGGTCGATCAGGTCGCATAAAAGCACGTTCAATCACCACTACGTCAGGCTGATATTGTTTTACTAATTGATCAATTTCAACAAAAATCGTAGTGATGCGCTCGGTGAGCTCTCCCTTAGTGCGAATACAACCACTAGACAAATAGGTAAATTTAAGTTTTTGCGCTTCGATTAAACCAAAACCTGTGACTCTTGAGCCGGGATCAACCCCTAATATTTTCATAAAAATATTTTATC
>JAPYQD010000147.1 GCA_029937335.1 Gammaproteobacteria bacterium | reverse complement strand
CCTGGTTGATCACTTAACAATCCTCAGCTTTCCTTGATGTGCTTTTTTAACCACATCACAAGGGTTGTATTTATCGTAAAACTTGACGATCACATCTTGCATCTTTGGTCTAAGTTTGTGCATAGTTTGGTTGGCAATGTATTGTGGCACGCCACCATAAAAGGCCTCTGCAATACCGCCAGTAATACAGGTTAAAGTATCGCTATCACCGCCCAGAGACACAGCATTACGAATCGCATCTTCAAAGTCAGTCGAATCCAGAAAAGCAACAATCGCCTCAGGCACAGTACCTTGGCACGATTCATTAAATTCATAATCGGGTCGAATACCATCAACCGTTCTGTCTAAGTCATAACCAAATTGCTCAGACACATAATTTCTAATTGCTTCCTTACTTGAACCAGTTCTCGCCATAAAGATAGCCGCAGAAGTTGCTTGCGCCCCTTTAACACCTTCAGGATGGTTGTGTGTAAAAGAAGCGTAATGCTCCGCCCTTTCCAATACCTCTTCTAAAGTATCAAACGCAAAGCCAACGGCACTAGTGCGCATAGCAGAGCCATTGCCCCAACTGTTGTAGCCTTCTTGCTTGTCGTACTTGCACCAATGATGAAACATATCCCCATAGCCAGCATTGGGGTGCTCCATGAAGTATTCTCTCATTACATCGGCATAACTTTCATCACGATAGATAGCATCCATCAAAGCAATTGTTAAAACACTATCGTCCGTAAACAACGCATCAGCGCCAAACAACGGTTCAAAATCTTTGTGCTTAATATTGTTCCACTCGTACACTGAGCCAACAACATCACCAGTAATTGCCCCTAACATGAGCTACTAAAAACACCCATGTTCTCTCTCTCTTTCAGAATCCATCTCTTGTGGGAAGGTACGAATATCTTGTTCAAAATCACGAAGGGCTCGCCCAGTCATTTCCTTAAATTGCGCTTTAACCTTGCCAAGGTCAATTTTACCCTCGTTATAAAATGCCATCGATTCAACTAATTTACCAAGTGCCAACCTAATTTCTGTATCAACATTCATCACTTCCACTACTGCGTGCCCGTGCCCCCCTGATCTTCTGATCATTTTTATTCTCCTGTTTTATTATTCATCAAACCCCATGTATCATTCATGAGACCACTAACTGGTCTTTTTTAGGGAAATAACCAACAACCCTGTTTTTCATTATTTCATTACCAATAATGCCTTCAGTACCACCCATTGATAAAGCCATTTCAAGCGCATTTGGCAACACGCCACACCTGATGTTAAAAGGCTTTCCTTCAAGTTCTATGTCTATTGAATAAACCTTAGTTTCAAACTCCCCAAAACCTGGGTAGAAGTCCTTCATAGTACCAACGGGTTCATACGCATTAATGCAACTACCCTGCCAATATGATATTTGTGCACCCGTATCAAAAAACATTTTTCTATTCTGTCCATCGATCCCTACATTAATAATCGGTATACCCATAAACTTACGCATTGGAATCTCAATGCCTTTCATTGCAACTTCTTCATTAGAAAACGCTATTTTTTCATTATCATAATCCATAACAACATTAAACTGATTAAGAACATCGGTACCAATAAGCCCATGAACCACATGCCCCGTATGCATTGACAGCTCTTTAGCACTAAGCCCCAAATAGTTGCTATACAATTCAAATTCATGACCATTAATCTCCAATGAATTTGACAATCCGAATGAAGTGGGTGCACCCGTGTCAATCAACCACTCTTGATTGTTAATATTGGCAAACACATGGTCATTAACAAAAGTTAATTGGGCTTCGGATGTTTTGTCCGCATAATATTTATAACTCATAATTTATAATTCCTTTTTAATTCTGTAAAAATCAGCCTCACATTTTGCACACTGCCATTTAGGGTCGTCTCCAGTAATACAACACCCACCCAATATCACCCTGCCTTCTTGTGCTTTTTTGTCCAATCCATCGTCGGGATAACCATAGACAATATTCAGTATATTTTCAGAGCCACACTCAGGGCATTTTTCTGGTTTTTGACTGTATTTATGGCTCATTTTTTTAATGCCTAGTTTCGTTTTCTAACTCTCTAAATTCACACTGTTCT
>JAPYQD010000146.1 GCA_029937335.1 Gammaproteobacteria bacterium | reverse complement strand
AAAAATATCTGGCGTTAAAACATAGCGACCAATGATAGCCATATTAGTTGGTGCATCTTTTGGATCTGGTTTTTCAATCATGTCAGTAACACGATAAGTATCGTCAGTACCATCAACTAAGTCCCCAGCAATGACGCCATATTTATCAGTTTGATCCATTGGCACTTCTTCAATGGCTATTACAGAGCATTGGTATTTATTATAAATCTCTACCATTTGTGTCAGCACACTGTCTCCATTATTGATGCATAAGTCATCTGCTAGATGGACGGCAAATGCCTCGTTGCCAATTAAAGGCTCTCCGGTTAGGATCGCATGACCCAAACCCAGCATTTGTTTTTGACGCACATAAGTGAAGGTAGAATTTTTACAAACTTCGTTCACTTCTTTAAGTAATACCTCTTTTTTAGTGCCTTTGATTTGAATTTCTAGTTCCAGTGATCTATCAAAGTGGTCTTCAATGGCTCGTTTGCCTTTACCGGTCACGACCGCCATATTGTTCATACCGGCTGATAACGCCTCTTCTACAGCATATTGAAGTAAGGGTTTGGTAAGAATTGGTAGCATTTCTTTTGGCACGGCTTTAGTGGCAGGTAAAAAACGTGTGCCATAACCGGCAGCTGGAAATAAACACTTTTTAATCATTGTTTGTCCTTGAGTTCTTTTAGTTTTTGTATCAGAATTTGTTTGCCAGATTCTACGCCTGGTTGATCGTAGGTATTGATATTTAATAGATCACCAATCAATGATGTCAACAACTCATAGTAGTAGATTAGTTGACCAATGCTAAATTCATCTTGCTTTTGTATTGTTATTTCATCAAGTGGGATTCTTTGAGAGGTGTTTAGTGATTCAAAAATAGAATTTTCTTGGAGGTTAATCAGTGTTGAGAATTTAACATTATTAATTAAGTCCAAATTTTCTAAACTGGCTAATGTAATATTCGGGACAGTTTGTTGATTGTTGAATTCTTTGAGCTTAATAAAGGTAACGCTTTTATCTCTTGTGCCTTCAGTGAGTAGTTGTAAGAAAGAGTGTTGATCCTTTGGACCTGTAAGTCCAATTGGTGTTAAACCAATGTTAAATGCTGAATTTTTTTGTTTTTTACCCAAACTTTCGCCCCAAAGTTGCACATACCAATCGTTAAAAAACGAGAGTGAATCGCTGTAAGAAAATATAGCATTAATATTGTAGTTGGTCGAATTTTTAGCATAGAAAGTGGCTTTTTTCAGTAATGCTTCTTGCATATAACCTTTTTCAAAAAAGCTGTTCTTAATTTTTTTAGCGCCTTGCAATAAGCAATCAACTTTAACATCAGCAAGTATAAGTGGGATGAGGCCTACAGCACTGAGTACTGAGAAGCGACCACCTACATTATCTTGGATGTTAACAATAAGTCCACCGACTTTTTTAGCGTGTTTCTCTAGTGGTGAATTTTTATCTGTAATAAAGGTAAACGGTAGGTAATCGGTTGCTGAGCCATTGATGAGTCCGAGTGTGTATTTGTAAGCAGCGATGGTTTCAATCGTTGATCCAGACTTAGAAATAACCAAAAAGTGTACTGACTCTAAGTTTAAACTATTGCAGATATTGGTAATAGTGATAGGGTCTGTACTATCAATAAAATGTAGGTTGCGCTTAAGTTGCCTAACAGGTTTAATAAAATGATAAACAGCTTTAGTACCCAAGCTAGAACCACCAATACCGATCACCACAACATCGCTAATATTAGCTAATCCTTGTATTTTATCTAATTGCTCTAGATAGTTATCGATGTAATTAGTGTCTTGTTCTGGTAGGTTGTAGTAGCCAATATTGTCTACTTCCTTTTGAATACAGGTTAAAAGATCTTTTTCATAGTCAGAAGAAAAGTGCAGTGTATTAATCATAATGCTACTCTACCGTAACTGATTTGGCTAAGTTACGAGGTTGGTCAACATCGGTGCCTTTAATCAGTGCTACATGGTAACTGAGTAATTGCAGTGGGATGGTAAAAATAATGGGTGCGGTGATTCTGCCTAAGTCAGCAGTAGTTGGAACAATGGTCATGCCTTTCATGGACTCTACTTTTGCATTTTCATCTTCAAACACAATCATTTCTGATCCTCTAGATTTA
>JAPYQD010000145.1 GCA_029937335.1 Gammaproteobacteria bacterium | reverse complement strand
CCAGGCGATGAACACAGTTATTAGTTGCAAATTTCCGTGAAAACTCATACAACAATTCAATCACTACAAAGCACAATTGATAGTTGGCGATCTCAAGGTCAACACATTGCCTTTGTGCCAACCATGGGTGGTTTACATGATGGGCATTTAGCTTTGGTCGAGCTTGCTAAGCAAAAGGCTGATAAAGTTGTGGTGAGTGTATTTGTGAATCCAACGCAGTTTGGCGAGAATGAAGATTTTGAGCAATATCCTAATACATTTGAGCAAGACAATGTGTTGCTAGAGCAATATCAAGTTGATGGTTTATTCATCCCAAGTGTTGAGCAGATTTATCCTCAAGGTTTAGATAGTGATATTAAAGTCGGTGAGATGGGCGATATCTTGTGTGGTGTTTCTAGGCCAGGACATTTTGATGGAGTGGTGCAGGTAGTACATCGTTTATTTGAGATTGTAAAACCCGATATGGCTATATTTGGACAAAAGGATTATCAGCAGTTATTACTAATCACACAGATGGCTGATCGGTATTTTCCAGAAGTTAAGGTGTTGTCACAACCAACCATTAGAGAACAAGATGGCTTAGCCATGAGTACGCGTAATCAATATCTGTCGATTGATGAGAGGAAAATCGCACCTCGCTTATATCAAGCATTACTTCAGGCCAAGCAAGATTATTTGGATAATGCATCGGTCAAAGTCTTAACTAACAGGGCAAAAAATACCCTTTCAGAAGATTTTAAAGTGGATTATTTTGAAGCACTAGATGCAAATACCCTTAAGCAAATCACTGATAATACAAGTAAAATTGCGATATTATGCGCAGTCTATCTAGAATCAACTCGATTGATTGATAATATAATTTTTAATAAAGGATAACCATGTTTGATATTACTGACGAAGCCCTAACTTATGTAGCCGAATTATTTGCCCAGCAAGGCGAAGAAGATTTAGGTTTAAAAGTCGATATTGAAAAAGCTGGCACACCAGCTGCTGCCGTCACTTTTAATTTTTGCTATTCTAAAGATTTAGGTAAAACTTATTTTAAATTTGAGTATGAAGGTTTTAACGCTTTCATTGACGAGAGTAATTTTGATTATTTAAAAGACTCTGAAGTCGCTTTAAAAGAAGAGGGCTCTACTAAGAAGCTCACCATTACCGCACCAAATGCTAAGGGTGAAGCACCAAAAGATGACGCACCTTTAGAAGAAAAAATTAAATACACCATTGCTGCTGAAGTTAACCCACAGCTAGCTTCACACGGTGGCTTTGTTGAGTTGGTTGAAATCACCGATGATATGGATGTTATTCTTAATTTTGGTGGTGGTTGTCAAGGCTGTTCTTCGGTTAAAGTGACATTAAAGAATGGTGTGGAGTCACAACTAAAAGCGATTTATCCGCAGATTAAAAACATCCTGGATGTAACCGATCACACACAAAAAGAAAACGCCTATATGTAGCTCGATAAGGGTTATGGTATAACTTCATTATGTTGACCACAATTAAATCTAGCGCTGAAGACAGAAAAAGCGCAAAAGCACCACACGAGCTGTTTACCATCAACATGGTGATTGTGCATTTGTTCTTTTCATTAGGCATGATTAAGCTACTTGGTTTTAGTATGGATGGTGCAATTGCAAGTGCTATCGCACTATCGTTCTACATCATTGTTTATACGTTTTTCCAAACCAAAAGAGCCAAAGAAAATGCACCTCATTTGGTCTATTTACATTGGAAGTTGTCATTGGACCGTTACAAATTAGTCATTGGCGCTTACGTGTTTTATTTTATTGCAACTTCATTGTCATTTTTTATCGATACGGATGCACCCGCTAGTATGGATGGGACAAGCATCGTAGATTCGATTTTGAGCTTGCTAGGCATTGTCCCTCTGTTTTTTGTTATTTTAGTTTCAATGGTATTAGGCTCTGGCTCAATGTTCAATGCAGGACGTGGTGAAATTGATAAAGTGTTTATGCAAGACCACCCTCAATGAATGAGTTTAAACTGATTGAGCGTTATTTCAATTGGGCTTGTTATCATTCGGTTAGTTTAGGTGTTGGCGATGATTGCGCCATCATTGATGCCACCCCTAATACACAAACCGTTACCAGTGTCGATACGCTAATTGAAGG
>JAPYQD010000013.1:7977-12593 GCA_029937335.1 Gammaproteobacteria bacterium | reverse complement strand
CACAGCTAGAAGATTGGTCGAGTACAGCGATTCACGATATTGTAAAAACGGTATGTGATGAGCAGGGTGTAGGTTTTGGTAAGGTTGGCCAGCCTTTTAGGTTAGCGCTCAGTGGCACAGGTAATGCAGGCAGTATTGATGTGGTGGCTGAGCTTGTTGGTAAAGACAGAACCTTGGCTCGCCTTAAGTTGGCGCTTGATTATATTACGCAACATTCGAATTAATCAGTTATCATTTGAGTTATGAATTTAGAGCAATTTAAAACTCAATATCAAACATTACAACAATCACTTGAAGCCGATTTTTTAAAAGATCCTGACTCGGTAGAGTCGGTAGTGCTGGCTCGTAGTAATGGTGTTGATGCACTATTAAAAGATATTTGGCAAACATTTGAGATTGATAGTAAGTTATGTTTGGTAGCTGTCGGTGGTTTTGGCCGAGGCGAATTACATCTATATTCTGACATTGATCTATTGATTTTAATCCCAAATGGCACACATGATCAGCACCAAAAAAGTGTTTCTAGTTTTTTAACCTTCTTATGGGATGTGGGTTTAGAAGTAGGCCATGCAACACGTGATATTAATGACTGTGAGATAGAAATTGATGATCTAAGTGTTGTTACTAATTTATTAGAATCTCGATTATTGATTGGAAAAAATGCTTTATTTTTAAAGATGAAATCGATGATTAAAGCGAGTAATTGGTCATCCCAATCGTTTTTAGTAGAGAAACAAAAAGAACAGCATAATCGGCATCTTAATTATTCAAATACAGCCTACAACCTTGAGCCCAATTTAAAAGAAAGTCCGGGTGGTTTGAGAGATATTCAAACCATTGCTTGGGTGGCAAAATGGTATTTTGATGTCAATCTTTTATCTGATTTAGTCGACAGGGCTTACCTGAGCGAGCAGGAATATGACCTGCTAAAACAAGGTCAATTATTTTTGTGGAAAGTGCGCTTTGCCCTGCACGTAATTGCCAAACGTCGAGAAGACAGAATTGCCTTTCAGTATCAAAAAGAATTGGCCAGCATGTTGGGCTATATTGATACCGACTCTATGGCGGTTGAGCAATTCATGAAAGATTATTATCGCACCGTAACCAAAGTGTCGCGCTTGAACGATATCTTGCTGCAGTTGTTGGAAGACCGAATACTCCACACGCAAAATCTTAATGAGAATTTTGTGATTAGTTATGGCTATATTCAAGCTACCAGTGATGAAGTTTTTAAAAAACACCCAACCGCTTTTATTGAGATTTTCTTATTGATTGCTAAACACAGTTATGTGCGTGGTATTAATGCGAGCACGCTCAGACAAATGCAGCTTAATTTAGATTTAATTGATAAGAATTATTACAAGAAACGTCAAAATAATCGCTTGTTTATTGAGTTGTTACAACAAAAACGTGGGGTCAATAAGGCGTTAAAGTTGATGAATCGTTACGGTATTTTAGAGCACTATATACCTGCATTTGGGCAGATTACAGGCTTGATGCAATATGATTTATTTCACACTTATACGGTAGATCAGCATACGTTATTTGTGATTCGAAATTTGAGGCGTTTTTTCGTACCTGAATTTGCTAAAGAGTTTGAGTTATGTAGTGAGATTGCCAAAACCATTAACAAGCCAGAATTATTATTATTGGCAGGGCTTTTTCACGACATTGCCAAAGGTCGTGGCGGTGATCATGCAAGTTTGGGTGCTCAAGATGCTAAAGTTTTTTGTAAACATCATCAATTAAGGGCTAACGATATAGCGTTAGTATCGGGTTTGGTCGAGCAACATTTGCTCATGTCGAAAACAGCGCAAAAGCAAGATTTAGAAGATTTTGAAGTGATTGATCGATTTGCCAAAGCAGTTGGTTCAGTGCAATTTTTAGAGTTGTTGTATTTATTAACAGTGGCAGATATTCGTGCTACTAAAGCTGATTTGTGGAACAACTGGAAAGATTCATTATTGAGAAAATTGTTTTATAAAACTAAGGAGCACTTGTTGAGTGGGGTAACCAAGCCACCGAGTATGGCTAAGCAAATTGAGCAAATTAAACAATCAGTTTTAAGTGGTATTAATCAACAAGGTTACGATATTCAACAAATTGAACAAATATTTTTAACCTTGCCTAAGGATTATTTCCTGCGCTATGAAGTAGAAGATATTTTGTGGCATTTGTGGCTGGTGATGAAGCCGACAGATAAAAAAATTAGAGTTGTGTCGCGCTTGTCTGAGCACAATGTTGTTGATATTTTTGTTTATGGCGATGATTCAAAAGGCTTATTTTGTAAATTAGTGAGCATTATTGAAAAGTTAGGTTTAGATATTGTTGATGCGAAAATATTGACCACAAAGGATTATAAGGCTTACAACACCATTAGTGTTTTACAAGACGATATCTTGGAACAAATTAACCTTAATCAAGAAATAGAAGCTGAGCTTGATCAAATGACTTTAAGCGTGAAGGAGGCAGGTGATAAATCAATACATCGTCATTTTGACCACAAAATGAACATTGTTTTTTCTCATAATGAAAAATGGAACTTAACCAAAGTTGAAATTAATGTGATTGATAAGCAAGGCTTGTTATCTAATATTGCTTATATTTTTCATCAGCTTAATATTCACTTGGTGAATGCAAGAATTACAACTATGGGTGAGCGTGTGGAAGACATTTTCTTTATTAGTAATACTAAAAAACAACCCTTAAGCGCGGCAGAAGAAAGGCTTCTTAAACAAACATTGGAAGAAAAATTGTAAAATAATGGCACAAAGGCTAAATAATCGATATAATTTGCCTAACAACAGCTTTTCTGCTGCGACTTATTCCTTTCAGACAAACATTACACAAACATATGAACGACAAAATTAAAATAGTAACGGATAGCTCATTTGAAGCCGATGTTATTAATTCATCACAAGCAGTTTTAGTAGATTTTTGGGCGCCTTGGTGTGGCCCTTGTAAAGCGTTAGCGCCAGTATTGGACGAAATTGCTGATGAATATGATGGCAAAATTACCATTGCTAAAATTAACGTTGATGAAAACGACCAAACACCGCCAAAATATGGTGTTCGTGGTATTCCAACAATGTTGATTATTAAAGACGGCACAGTTGAAGCCACCAAAATGGGCGCTTTAAGTAAGGCAGAATTAAGTGCTTTTATTGACGCAAGCATTTAAAACATAGGCGCTTCATCTAAAAAGTGAATCGTTTTTTTTATAATAAAATTTTAATTTAAAAAAAACTTATATCGCGCTAAGCGCATCGATGTTAGCCATTCTGGTTAACATTTCCTTTCATCCATCGGACAATCCATGAAACTATCAGAACTAAAAAAATCATCCCCAGAGGAATTATTAGAATTGGCACAATCTTTAGGTGCTGAAAATATTTCTCGCGCTAAAAAACAAACCCTTATATTTATTATTCTCAAAGCTAAAGCAGCCAATAATGAAGAAGTAATCGGTGATGGTACGCTTGATATATTGCAAGATGGCTATGGATTTTTAAGATCGAGTGATGATTCTTACACATCAGGAGCTGATGATATTTATATTTCCCCCAATCAAATTAAACGCTTTAATTTGTCTACGGGTGATCTGGTTGCGGGAAAAATTCGCGCACCCAAGAAAGGGGAAAAATATTTTGCATTGGTTCAAGTATCTGAAGTTAATGGTGAAAACCCAGAGAGTGTTAGAAATCGAGTGCCATTTTCTTCATTAACGCCTATTCATCCAGATGAACGAATCAAGCTTGAGATTGGTAATGGCGGTACTGAAGATATTACAGCGAGAGTTATTGATTTAGTTTCTCCTTTTGGTAAAGGACAAAGAGGTTTATTGGTTGCACCGCCTAAGGCCGGTAAAACCATGATTATGCAAAATATTGCTACCTCAATCTCTCGCAACCATCCAGAGTGTGAACTCATTGTATTGTTGATTGATGAGCGTCCTGAGGAAGTAACGGAAATGGCCCGCACTGTACGTGGTGAAGTGATTGCCTCAACTTTTGATGAATCAGCAAAGCGCCATGTTCAAGTGGCAGAAATGGTGATTCAAAAAGCTAAAAGACGCGCAGAGCAGGGTAAGGACGTTGTTATCTTACTTGACTCTATTACTCGTCTTGCAAGAGCGTACAACACCGTTGCACCTTCTTCGGGCAAAGTGTTAACCGGTGGTATTGATGCAAATGCATTACAGCGTCCAAAAAGATTTTTTGGTGCAGCTAGAAATATTGAAAATGGCGGCAGCATTACTATTATTGCGACTGCACTAGTTGATACTGGCTCGAAGATGGATGAAGTTATCTATCAAGAATTTAAAGGTACCGGTAATATGGAATTACACCTTGAGCGTCGCTTAAGTGAAAAACGTATTTTCCCAGCCATTAATATTAATGCTTCTGGCACGCGTCGCGAAGAGTTAATTACTGATGAAAAAGAGTTACAAAAGATGTGGATTTTACGCAAAATCTTACACCCGATGGATACGGTAGAAGCGGCAGAATTTTTAATTGATCGTTTGAAATTGACCAAAACCAATGACGAGTTCTTCTCATCAATGTCACAAAAGAAATAAAAACCCCTTAATGCACGCCTTCGCTTATACTTATAAG
>JAPYQD010000013.1:0-7877 GCA_029937335.1 Gammaproteobacteria bacterium | reverse complement strand
GATCAAGCAATGGAAGAGATTTTTATTTATGCTTTAGCTGGTGGTGAACCAATAATTACACTGGCCAAACAAGCGCAAAAATACACCGATGCAACGACTAGTAGTGTGTATTTACGCTTAAAAGAAGGAACGCGTTATCACGGATTCCCTGGCGAAACAAATAAAAAAATTCTCAATTTTGATTTGTATGATTTGCAAATTATTGATGGTGAAGTGCAAAGATCTGCCAGTAATTACAGCAAGGTTGAGGGGCAAGGAACGCTAGATTTGTTAGGCTCTAATGACCTTAAAGCCACCGCTGAGTTGCAATGGCGTTTATCGCAACCATTGAGTGTATTAATTTTATCCATTTTAGGTATTTTGCTTGGTAAGGCCTCACCTAGAGGTGGTAAAAATTTAGGGGTATTGATTGGTGTGGTTATCTTTATCTTGTATAACAATGCTTTATTAATTGCTAAATCTACCCTAGAGCGTGGTGATTCAATCCCGATTGTAGGGTTGTGGTGGGTGCACGCACTCATGCTATTATTTATTTTAATTTTCTATTTTTATAGACATGGAAAATTTACCCATTATCTTGATAAAATAGTCGATAAATTTTCATATAAGGATGTATCCAATGCCAAGTAAGCCCAGTAAAGAGTTAGAAGTTTTTGATAATCCTAATGCCGATCGTGATTATGTTATTAGAATTGATATGCCAGAGTTCACTTGTTTGTGTCCAAAAACAGGGCAGCCTGATTTTGCCACGCTACATTTGGAATATATTGCTGACAAAGCCTGTGTCGAACTTAAATCTTTAAAAATGTATATTTGGTCATTTCGTGACGAGGGCACTTTTCATGAGGCAGTCACTAACCAAATTTTAGATGATTTAGTGGCGGCAACCAATCCTCGTTTTATGCGTTTAAAATCGATTTTTAATGTGCGTGGCGGTGTTTACACTGAAGTGATTGCCGAGTATCAACGTAGTGGCTGGACCCAGCAACCTGTGGTCAATCTTCAACATCTATAATTTTTTAAATATTTTATGAAACCTATTCGTCAAAGTATTAAATTTGACAAAAAACTCTTAGACAAAGACGCACTAAAGGTGGTCAATACCATTCATAAGGCTGGTTTTGAGGTGTATTTAGTGGGTGGCTGTGTTCGAGACTTATTGCTCGGTTTAGAGCCTAAAGATTTTGATATAGCCACTAATGCCAAGCCTGAACAAGTGCACAAACTATTTAAACGCTCACGTTTAATTGGACGACGTTTTCGCTTAGTGCATGTAATGTTTTCTGCGCGTAAATTTATTGAGGTGGCAACTTTTCGATCAGGACAGGTGCAAACAGCAAAGAGCGGTGTAATTGTGCGTGATAATTGCTACGGTAATCTTGAAGACGATGTAGTGCGTCGAGATTTTAATATTAATGCGCTATATTACGATATCCACAAGCATGAAGTGATTGATTATGTTGGTGGTTTAAAAGACCTTGAAGCAAGAGAGATCCATATCATTGGCGAGGCTAAACTACGTTTTTCCGAAGATCCTGTGCGCATGATTAGGGCAGTTCGTTTTGGAGAAAAATTAGGTGCCGAGCTTAGTGACGAGGTCAAAAAATGTATTTTAGATCAGGCCTCATTACTCAGTAATATCTCCCCAGCGCGTTTATATGAAGAATGTATTAAGTTGTTTCATAATGAATATTCATTTGAAGTTTATGAGCAATTGGAAAAATACGGTTTATTAAAGCATTTGTTTAAGCAAACACATAAAAATGATTTTATTAAAAAAGCCTTATTAAATACGGCTGCACGCATTAAACAAAATAAGCCCGTTACTCCTGCTTTTTTGTTTGCTGTTTTTTTATGGCAAGCGCAAAATGAGCGCTTTGTTATGATTAAGAAAAAACAGCGTTCATTTTATTTGGCAATGACTCAAGCCTCTGAAGAAGTAATTATCAATCAAATTCAGCAAGTTTCATTACCAAAGTGGCTCACTGCTAGAATTAAAGATATTTGGATAATGCAATCAAAACTAGAAAAAATGCACCCTAAAAAGGTAGATGACTTATTGCAAAATCCACGATTTAGAATGGCTTATGACTTCTTATTACTACGTTCACAAAGTATCAACCCTGAGTTAAAGGATGCGGCTAAATTCTGGACTAAAGCACAACAATGAAATCAGTCCTAATTACGGGCTGTTCTAGTGGGATTGGCCTGTGTTTGGCGCAAGGTTTAAAACAGGATGGTTATCGAGTATTTGCCACCGCCAGAGATATTAAAGACGTAGAGCAACTCAAACAACAAGGCTTTGATGCTTTTGTGCTAGATCTGTCCTCATCTCGGTCTATTAATGCAGCAATTAAAGCTGTTTTTGAACAAACGGATGATTTGTACGGTTTGATTCATAACGGCGCTTATGGGCAAGTAGGGGCGTTGGAAGATATTTCTCGTCAAGCGTTAGAAGAGCAATTTCAAACCAATGTATTTGGTTGGCATGAGCTCACCAATTTGGTTTTGCCAAAAATGAAGTCAAAGAATGAAGGTCGAATTATTTATTTAAGTTCTGTATTGGGTTTTGTAGCAATGCCTTTTAGAGGGCCTTATAATGCCTCTAAATTTGCCATAGAGGGTTTGGTTAACACATTACGCTTAGAATTAGCAAATACCAATGTGCAGTTGTCCTTAATTCAGCCAGGACCCATTGAATCTAAATTTAGAATCAATGCCTATAAAGCATTTATGAAACATGTGGATATGGACAATAGTGATTACCGGTCAAATTATGAAAAAATGATTAAGCGTTTGCAATCTGATGAATTGGCTGATTTTACTTTGCCAGCAACGGCAGTATTAAAATGCGCACAACACGCATTACGCGCCAAGCAAGCAAAGATTCATTATCATGTGACTTTTCCAACCAAATTGTTTGCCATATTAATGAGGTTGTTACCAGCATGGTTAATGGATAAAATACTTAATAAAGCCGGTGGCGGCGGAGAAAGATAATATGACAAAAAAATTTGATTTTAATAAAGGCTTGCTGGAGTTGGAAGGCATTGTAAAAACCATGGAATCTGGTGATTTAAGCCTGGAAGACTCGTTGAAGTATTTCGAACAAGGCGTACAACTAACACGTCAATGCCAATCAGCACTGAGCGCAGCAGAGCAAAAAATCTCATTGTTAAGTGCTGATGATGATTATCAAACTCAAAAACCGCTAGATTAACTTTAAAGACGATTTCATGAGTTTTAAAGACTACACTCAACGTGTTAATCAACACCTAGACGGGTATTTATCGAGCCAAGGTAGCTTGACCGAAGCCATGCGTTATAGTGTGCTATCTGGCGGCAAGCGTTTTCGACCCATCTTAACCTATACTGTGGCCAATACTTTTGGTGCAGATCTTGATTTAGTCGATTCGAGTGCTTGCGCTGTGGAATTGATTCATGCTTATTCTTTGATTCATGATGATTTACCAGCGATGGATGACGATGATATTCGTCATAATCAACCTGCTTGTCATAAGCAATTTGGCGAAGCTCAGGCTATATTGGCAGGTGATGGCTTGCAGGCCTTAGCCTTTGAGGTGCTAACCAATGATGACAGTTTATCAACTGAGGTGCGAATAGCTTTATTGCAAGCACTCACACATGCAGCTTTTGAGATGGCTGAAGGCCAGTCAATTGATTTGTCTGTGGTCTCAAAAATCATTGATATCGAAACTTTACAAAACATGCACCGAAAGAAAACTGGTGCACTGCTCAGTTGTTCGGTTAAATTAGGTGCTTTGGTATCGAGCCAGTGTGGTGCTGAAGATCAAAAGATATTAGATGGTTTTTCACAAGATATAGGTCTGGCCTATCAAGTTCAAGATGATGTTTTAGATGTGCTTACCCCGGAAGGTGTGTTGGGTAAAAAACAGCATTCAGACACCGATAAAAATAAACCAACTTATCCTGCGTTATTAGGCTTGGATGAAGCAACAAAAACTTATCAGCAGCTATACCAACAAGCCTTTGAAAAGCTAGAACAGTTAAGTGTAGATGCGAGTGAATTACGTAGCTTGACTGAGCAGTTACAATCAAGAAAGTTTTAGAATTTAACTAAAACACTGCCCCAGCTAAAACCACCACCAATACCTTCAAACAATAGGTTTTGACCTTTTTTAATACGACCATCTCGAACCGCCGTGTCTAGTGCTAATGGAATAGAGGCGGCTGATGTATTGCCGTGTTTTTCTAGAGTGACAACGACTTTATCCATTGGCGTTTTAATGCGTTTAGCTACAGCAGAAATAATACGGATGTTAGCCTGGTGAGGTACCATCCAATCTAGATCTTCTGAGGTCATATCACACTCTTTAAGCGTTTCTTCTGCCAAAGATGATAAACGACTAACGGCAATTTTAAAGACTTCGTTGCCCGCCATTTCAATAAAACCAGTTTCGTTAATGTAGTTGTTACTCACTTGCAATGAAGATAAGTAGTTGCCATCACTAAAGAGTTTTGAATGCAGGATGCCGGTTTCTTCACTACCACTCAGTACAACAGCGCCAGCACCATCGCCAAAAAGAATGGCGGTTGATCGATCGTTCCAGTCAACAATGCGAGATAGAGTTTCACTACCAACGACCAATACTTTATTGGCTGCACCGGTTTTAATGTATTGTTCAGCAGTGGTTAACGCAAAGACAAAGCCCGAACAAACTGATTGAAGGTCAAAGGCAGGGCAAGATGCACCAATTTTGTTTTGCAACATGGTTGCCGTTGCTGGGAAAATTTTATCCGGTGTGGTGGTTGCCAGGATGATTAGATCTAATTCACTGGCGTCAATGCCAGCCATTTCAAGCGCATTATTGGCGGCAATAGTTGCTAAATCACAAGTAGATTCATCAGTAACAATGCGTCTTTCTTTAATGCCTGTTCTACTGGTGATCCACTCATCAGAAGTATCAATGGTTTTAGATAAATCATCATTGGTAACCACCTTAGGTGGTAAATAAGAACCCGTACCGATGATTCTTGCAAATTTACTCATTGTCGCCTTTGCCTTGTTGGTTTTCTAACTCTAATGATACCTGAGTGGTGATCTTTTCAATAATTTTAGCGTGCGCTTCAAGGTAGGCTTCTTTAATTGCTTGGAAAAATGAATCAGTGTTGGCACCGCCATGGCTTTTAACCACGATGCCACGAAGACCTAATAAGCTAGCACCGTTGTACTTTCCAGGGTCTAAACTAGATTTGAAGTCTTTTAAAACTGGTGTTGCAATCAGGGCAACAATTTTAGTAAAAATATTTTTGGTGAATGCCTGCTTTAGATAATGCCCCATCATTGCTGCCACACCTTCTGACGCTTTAAGTGCAATATTACCTTCGAAGCCGTCGCAAACTACTAGATCAACAGTGCCTTTGTAGATATCATCACCTTCAATAAAGCCAACATAATTTAAATTAGAGGCTTTAAGTAGTTCTGCTGTTTTTTTAATCTTGTCATTACCCTTCATTTCTTCTTCGCCAATATTGAGAAGACCCACGCTAGGTGCGGTGATATTTTCAGTATGCTCAACTGCAATAGAGCCCATTACTGCAAACTCAACCAAAGATTCTGGTTTAGAGTCTACATTTGCACCAAGGTCTAGCATGTGGGTATGGCCCGTCATGGTTGGCATGCGGCCCATAATAGCAGGGCGATCAATACCTTTAATGGTTTTTAATACAAAGCGTGAAATGGCCATTAGTGCACCGGTGTTTCCAGCGCTAACACAAGCATCAACAGTTTCGTCTTTGACTAGATTGATAGCAACACGCATTGATGAATCTTTCTTTTTACGCAGTGCGATTGAAGGGGATTCGTTCATTGCAATCACTTCACTGGCGTGAGTAATATTGAATCGATTAGATTGTTTTTTTGCGGATGAGTGTTTAGCGAGCTCTGCTTGAATAGCAGACTCGTCACCTACAAAAATTAGGTGTAAGTCTTGAAACGCACCCAAGGCTTTAAGACCAGCTGCAATAGTAACTGGTATCCCATGATCTCCCCCTGAGGCATCAATTGATACCCTGATCGTCATTAGGACTTAAGCTTCTACTTCTTGAATGTCTTGAACTTTATTAATGACTTTTTTGCCACGGTAGTAACCATCAGCAGTCACATGGTGACGTAAGTGAATTTCACCTGTTTCTTGATCTTCAGATAATGCTGGGCTAGTTAGTGCGTTGTGTGAACGACGCATACCTCTTTTTGAAGGGGTTTTTCTACTTTTTTGTACAGCCATTTTTTTACTCCTTAGTTGAGTTTTTCAATTGTTTTAATATTGCAAAAGGGTTTTCACGCTTTTGCTCTTTTATCGGTGTTGTGCTCTTAAACGATGCACACTCATGCTCATGCATGGGAATCATCGGGATGGATATTAACACTTCATCCGTTATAAATTCTATAGTCGAAAATTCTTCGTCAGCATTTAGAATCGTCTCAAAGCTAGAGTCTAACTCTTCACCCTGTTGTTCGTTTTTTAAAAAAGCAAGCTGAAATTTAGGCTGTAAATGAACACTGACTTCATTTAAACAACGTTGGCAGGTGAGTGCCACATCCAGCTCGATTTTACCAGTAATGTAAGGAATTCTATTATTCTCAATGCCAAAACTTAATTCAACACTGACCGGTGCATCTTGATTGCTGACTAAAGCGCTAATTCTAGGAAAATCTTTCACTTGATAAATTTGTGAAAAAATTAACGATCTAGAAGCGAATTTAAAAAGCTTTATCTGTTCGGGTATTCCTTGTTTCATCAATATTGCAAAAACTTGACAATTTTACCAAAAAAATCAAGCTTTTAGGGCTTAAGTTTAATTAATATCAATAGTTTAAAGGTGACGCTGTCTGCTGGCTTCAAACAAGGCAATACCTGTAGCGACAGAAACGTTTAAACTCTCTACATTGCCTTGCATTGGGATCATGGCTAATTGGTCGCAAGATTTTTTGGTCAGCGAGCGTAAGCCTGAGCCTTCAGCACCCATGATAATTGCAGTTGGCGTGGTAAGGTCGATTTGATAAATCGATTGATCTGTTGCACCATCTAAACCAACCACCCAAATATTATGTTCTTTTAGTGCTTTAATGGTGCGTGATAAATTAGTCACGGAAAAAATCTTAAGTTGGTTGAGTGCACCTGCTGAAGTTTTGTGCACTAATGCATTAATTGGTGCCGAACCATCTTTATTAATGACCACACAATCCACACCAGCAGCATTAGCACTACGCAAACAAGCACCTAAGTTTCTTGGGTCTTGAATAGAATCCAATATTAATATCAGGCTGCTGTTGCTAAGCTTTTCAACATAATGCATTAAACCATCCAGATTGGGCAGGGTGGGTAGCAATATTTCAGCAGCAATACCTTGGTGTGTTTGATTTTTGGTAAGTTTGTCGAGTTGTTGTTTGTTAGCTTGCTGTGTATTAATACCTAGATGATCAAGTTGAGTGATTAACGTGTTTAGGCGCTTATCGTTGCGATTATCTAGTGTTAATACTTTGAGTAAGCATTCAGGGTTAGAATCTAACTGCGCCTGGATAGCGTGAAACCCAAAGATAATAATTGATTTAGACATGGGTAGTGCGCTTATAGTTTGTGATCAAAAATCTCTATATAAGCGCCTTTTCTTAGCTCTTTTACCCAATTTTTAAAGAAGCTATTTTTCTTTGATTGGATGAGTTTTGACTTGACTGCAATCAAGTGATTATCCACACGACGTTTATCAATGATTTTAATAACTCTCCAGCCTTGTTGAGTTTGGAAAGGTGGAGATAGCTCATCTGTCTTTAGTTGAGATAGGTGCTGTTTGAATACTGCAGGCAGCCTATTTTCATCAAGCCAGCCTGACTC
>JAPYQD010000144.1 GCA_029937335.1 Gammaproteobacteria bacterium | reverse complement strand
ACCCAATATCTTATATAATGGCTAGCATGAATATTAAACAGTTTGTATCACACACGCTTATTGCACTGATGATGGTGGCACTGTCTAGGATGCTAATCTCTGGGCTTGATAGCACAAACTTTGTGATTGGTAATTATTTGTGGCTACCAATTGGTGCGGCTATTTTGTCGTATCTGTTGTTTGGTTTTAAAGTTTTCCCAGGGGTTTTATTGGGATATTTGATTGCCGAGGTGATTATCGAGGGTAGTATAGCTGATATCAGCCAAAGAGAGTTTTTAAGCCGAACTATGTCAAGTCTCGCGCCCATCATAGCAATTAGTATTATGCGTGTATTTAGTTTGTCCAACTTCTTTGATGAAGACAAAATTAACATGGGTCATATCTTTTTCCTGGTGTTGCTATCAGCAGTCATTAGTACGTTATTAAAGACATTTGTTGTTTACCAATCAGCTGAAAAATTCTTAGCAGATCCAGTTGGCCATATTGGCTCATATTTGCTGGGCGATATGATTGGTGGCATTGTCTTTATTTATATCGGCATTAAGGTTTTTGCTTCAGTATTCGCTAAAAATAAGTCAATTTAGCTTTTTTAGCAAATTTTCAACTAACTCAATACGCGCCATATCTTCAGGCATATCTTGCTTGATAATCAACTGATTTTGACCCTTTAATTGGTAGTTTTTGGGCTGTTTTTGCACTAAATTGATGATTTTTATCGGCTCAACCGTGGTTTTATCGGAAAAAGTGAGGTGTGCTTTTTCATCATAGATGGATATTTTGTCAATTCCGATTTTTTCCGAAAAAAGTTTGAGTCGTGTGGCAGCAAATAGGTTTTTGGTTGAATCTAGTAACAAGCCAAAACGATCAATCATCTCGATTTGTAAGTCTTTTAACTCATTGTTATTCTTGGCATTGGCGATACGTTTGTATAAAACTAAGCGCTCATGCACATCACCGAGATAAGTTTCAGGGATGATACAGGCAAGGCCCGTATCAATTTCAATTTCATGGTTGATTGGATCATTAAGGTTAATTTGCTTGCCAGCACGCATCGCATCGACTGTGCGTTTGAGTAAATCGTGGTATAAGTTAAAACCAATCTCACTAATTTTGCCTGACTGATTGTCACCGAGTAAATCGCCCGCACCACGAATCTCTAAATCATGGTTAGCGAGCATAAAGCCTGCACCTAGCTCTTCTAAGGATTCAATCGCATCTAGACGCTTCTTAGCATTGGCGCTGAGTGACTGATGTGACTTGATCACCAAATAAGCATAGGCTCTGTGATGTGAACGGCCGACACGGCCACGCAGTTGGTGCAGTTGCGCGAGACCAAAGTTTTGCGCATTATTAATAATAATGGTATTAGCATTAGGGATATCAATACCTGTTTCAATGATGGTGGTACAAACTAGAATCTGAAAACGACCATGGTAAAAATCACCCATGATACGTTCTAATTCACGTGTAGGCATTTGCCCGTGGGCAATACGCACATGAATATTTGGCATCAAGATTTGTAGGCTTTCTGCCATGTTATCGATAGAATCAATATCATTATGTAGAACAAATATCTGGCCACCACGATGCAGTTCTCGAGAACAAGCTTCCTTAATGGTATTGTCGTCCCACTCATTAACAAAGGTTTGAATCGCACTGCGCCCTTGTGGTGGTGTGGCAATGATGGATAACTCTCTGAGCGATCCGAGCGCCATATTGAGTGTGCGCGGGATGGGTGTAGCGGTCATGGTAAGGATGTCGCTTTGGCCTCTGATTTTTTTCAATGCTTCTTTTTGCTTAACACCAAATCGATGTTCTTCATCAATAATCACCAAGCCTAAATCTTGGTATTTAATACTGCCTTGAATGAGTTTATGAGTACCGATAACAATGTCGATTTTACCACTTTGTAATTTTGCTTTAATTTGTGTTTGTTCTTTAGGTGTTTGAAACCTTGAAAGTGCCGCAATTTCGATCGGATAATTAATAAAACGATCTTTGAATGACTGTAGATGTTGGTTGGCTAAGAGTGTGGTGGGTACTAATATCACCACTTGCTTTCCAGATTCTACTGCCAAGAATGCCGCGCGCATAGCGATTTCAGTTTTGCCAAAGCCGACATCACCACACACGAGTCGATCCATTGGTCGAATAGATTGCATATCGGCCAACACCTCGCCCATGGTTTTAAG
>JAPYQD010000143.1 GCA_029937335.1 Gammaproteobacteria bacterium | reverse complement strand
GCCGCCTCTTCTTTATTGAGCGCCTCAATTTTACCGTCAGTATATTTATTACCTTGTATACCTTTGTAACGATATTTTGCTGTCATAAATTACTCTAATTATTCAACCATTAAAACACGTTGATATTCTTCAAGACTAATACTGCCTTGCATCAAAAACCCTCTACCTACCTCTTGCATGGTAGAAAAAGAATCTTTTTCTTTTGCAATTTTAAGTAATTCAGGTGTTGTTAAGTTTTTTAAAATTCCATCTTTAATATTGTCTGTTACCCTAAGCACTTCATAAATGCCTTTACGTCCTTTATAGCCTGTTTTATTACATTTGGAACAGCCTTTTCCACGGTAAAGCGTTATGCGTGATGATTCTGCAGATTTAAACCCTATAGACGTAAGTTCAGACTGTGCCACTGTTTCATCTTCAGTTTTACAATTTTCACAAATTTTTCTTGCCAAGCGCTGTGCGACAACTAAACTTAATGATGAGGTAATTAAATAAGGTGCAACGCCCATATTAATAAGACGTGTAATAGTACTAACGGCATCGTTGGTATGTAAAGTTGATAATACTAAATGCCCTGTTAATGAAGCTTTTATGGCAATATCTACGGTCTCCTTATCGCGAATCTCACCCACCATCACTACTTCAGGGTCTTGTCGTAGAAATGAACGTAATGCTGCTGAAAAAGTTAGCCCAATGTCTTCCTTAACATGCACTTGCCCAACACCATCAAGAGTAAATTCCACGGGATCTTCTGCCGTTAAAATATTGATATCTTCTCGATTAACACGTTTTAGAGCCGCATACAGTGTGGTCGATTTACCACTGCCAGTCGGCCCTGTTACTAATACCATGCCTTGTGGAGCATCCACTGCATTTTTAAATGCCTGCTCATCTTCATCTTGAAAGCCAAGTGTTTCTAAAGTTAGAGAAATAGAGCTGGTGTCTAAAATACGCATTACCACACGTTCACCAAAACTAGTAGGCAAAATCGATACACGAAAATCTACATCATGATCGCCAACATTTAAACTCATGGCACCATCTTGGGGTAGCCTGCGTTCAGCAATATCAAGTTTTGACATAATTTTAATACGAGTAATTACCGCCGCATAATGGTCGAATAAAAATTCATCATTCTTTTTTTGATCCATTAGAACGCCATCAAGCCTAAAGCGCATTCTGGCATGCTTTTTATAGATTTCTAAATGGATGTCACTCACCCCTAATTTAATGGCTTTTTTGAGAGTCTTGTCCGTAAAGTCAATAACCTCGGAAGATCTCGCCTCGCTCGTACTAATCTCACTTTCTAAAACATTGTGCTTTTCATCTTCTTTTTGAACGATGGGAGAATCGTCAACTTTTTTTAATAAATCGTTAATTTGACTAAAAGTAGCGACGTATGTATGTATGGTTTTGTCAGTAAGCAGTCTAATGCTTGACATCAAATTTAAAACAGAAGGTTCAGAAATAGCAACATTTAAAATCTCATCGGATAAGTAAAATGGAACAACCCTATTTTCACAAATAAATTTTCTAGGAAGAAGTGTAGTTACCGATAAATCTACTAATTTTTCATCCGTTAAATCAATAAAATCAATATCATAAGATTCTGAAATTGCTTTTGCAATAGATACTTCATCGGTGAAATCAAAATCAACAATAGTCTCTATTAAGCCTTTATCGCCCTCATTGCTTGATGTGGTAGCGTGGGAAAATTGCTCCTCAGTGATTAGGCCATAACCAACTAAAAATGATGCAATCTGTTTTGCAGACTCAATTGGTATGTGCAATCTGGCCACTATATTACGCGTGGCGCTAGGAATACCAGCAATTCTTTACGCACGTCAGAATCTTTGTCATAACGGAACAAACTGCCAATTAAAGGTAAATCACCAAAGAAAGGAACTTTATTAGTAGAATCAACTGTCTCTTGGGTAAACACACCACCAATCACAACGATAGTGCCATCTTTAATTAATAATTTAGTGGTAATTTCACGAGTGATAATGGGCGGATTAGCATCAGATGTCTTAGCTGTTTTCTTCTCAATCTTAACATTCAGAATAATATTGCCATCACCAACGATTGATGGTGTAACGGTTAACTTAACACCTGCTTCTTTAAACTCAATATCTGTACCACCACCCTCAGCTTCGGTCTTATATGGGATCTCCTCGCCTTGAATAATTACCGCTTCTTCATTATC
>JAPYQD010000142.1 GCA_029937335.1 Gammaproteobacteria bacterium | reverse complement strand
TTCTTTAGTCAAATTTGGAACTGGATATTATCCCTACTAGGGCTTTAATGGTCTATCTTAACGGCAATTTTATTGCAAAAAATAAAGCCTCTATTTCCGTTATGGATAGAGGCTTTTTATTTGGCGATGGCGTCTATGAAGTCATCCCTGTTTATCAGGGCAAAATATTCCGCCTAACTGAGCACTTAGATCGCCTGCAAAATAGCCTGGATTCAATCCAAATCACCAACCCTTATTCTCATGATGAGTGGCAATCCATTCTAACCAAGCTAAGTGGCTTTTCGTCTGCATTAGATCAATCACTCTATCTACAAATTACACGTGGTGCTGACACTCAACGTAAACACAACTTTGATACCTTGACACCAACCGTGTATATCGAAGCCAGCCCACTCATAGCTAAAACAAAATCTCAATTAGAAAATGGCTTTTCTGCCATGACCCGAGAAGACATTCGTTGGCATCGATGCGATATCAAAGCCACCTCATTGTTAGCCAATATTCTCTACGCACAAGAAGCCAAGCAACACCAAGTTGAAGAGATGATTTTATCTCGTAATCATCAGATTACTGAAGGCGCCACCTCTAATGTGTTCATGCTAAAAGATAACACCTTATTCACACACCCTACTGGCTCTAACATTCTTTCAGGTATTACCCGTGATTTAGTCATCAGTAGTGCCAAAGCTTGCAAGCTTAATGTGGAAGAAATGTCATTTTCATTAGATGATATTCAACAGGCTGATGGCTTGTGGATCTCAAGTTCAACACGCGAGATTATGCCCATCACTTTGCTAGATGATCAGCCCATTAACCAAGGCATCATTCACCCAGCTTGGTCATGTGTATTTGATCATTACCAACAACTCAAAAATGACTGATCAACGCCTAGACTTACTTACTGATTGGTTAGAGACTTTTTTTGGTGGTGAAAATTTTGTTATTACCACGGTCAGCGATGATGCCAGCTTTCGTCGTTATTTTAGAATTGAGCGTGATAATGCCAGCTTTATTGCCATGGACGCACCGCCTTCAAAAGAAAACTGCGAGCCCTTTATTCGTATCGCCAAGCATCTCATTACCGGTGGTGTTCATGCCCCAAAAATTATCGAAACTAATTTAGAACAAGGTTTTTTACTGCTAGAAGATTTAGGCGATCAAACCTTTTTAAACGCCCAACAAAAAAACTTTGAACTTCAGCATTACAAAAATGCCATTGATGTTCTCATCGATATTCAATCACTAGAAATTGAATCAGCCAATATTCCTAACTATGATGCCGCATTATTAACAACAGAAATGCAATTACTGACTGATTGGTATTTGCCAGCACTCAGCAGCGAACACCACACACAATTACAAACAATTTTTGCTTTATTGGGTGGTAACGCACTAAGCACTGAGCAAGTCTTTGTCCATCGTGATTACCATTCACGCAACCTCATGATGCTTGAGAATGACGAATTGGGCGTCATTGACTTTCAAGATGCAGTGGTTGGATCCAATACTTACGATTTAGTTTCACTACTTAAAGACGCCTACTTTGAGATCAAACCAACCGAGGTGCAAGCCTTGCTTGTCTATTTTTATGAGCAAGCCAACATCCAAAAACCTTTTGCTGAATTTGAAAAACAATTTGATCTTATGGGCTTACAACGCCATCTTAAAGTATTAGGTATTTTTAAACGTTTATCTGTTCGTGATGGCAAACATCAATATCTAGCAGATATTCCTCTAGTAGCTAAATATGCACTCGCTGTTGCTAACAAATATCCAGAACTAAAATCACTCAGCAGTATTCTTGAATTAGCCAATCAGCAAACCCATGCTATGATTCTAGCAGCGGGTCGTGGTCAGCGCATGATGCCACTGACCAAAAACACGCCAAAACCTTTAATTAAGGTTAAAGGCACCACGCTCATAGAGCATTCAATCAATACACTGAAACAAGCAAAAATCACCAATATTGTTATCAATACTTCTTATTTAGGTGAGCAACTAATTACACATTTAGGTGATGGTTCTAAGTTTGGCGCTAGCATTACTTATAGTGATGAATCGGCGGGCGCATTAGAAACGGCTGGTGGTATTATCAAAGCCCTACCTCTATTAGGGAGTAAGCCTTTTATTGTGATTAACTCCGATGTGTTGTGTGATTATGATTTATCCAAACTCACCCTGCCGATTGGGTCACTTGCACATTTGGT
>JAPYQD010000141.1 GCA_029937335.1 Gammaproteobacteria bacterium | reverse complement strand
TTTATTACGGTGACTAATGAGCTGGCTATGAAGCAAGCGCAAGCTGCTGACGATAAAATTGCCAAAGGTGCTGGGGGTATTTTGACTGGCATTCCTTACGCACACAAAGACATTTTTTGCACTAATGGGGTGAAGACTTCTGCCGGCTCTAAAATGCTCGATAACTTTATTTCTCCTTACGACGCAACCGTGAGTCACAAGCTTAACCAAGCCGATTTAGTCATGCTAGGTAAGACCAACATGGATGAGTTTGCCATGGGTTCGTCGAATGAAAATTCTTATTATGGTGATGTTAAAAACCCCTGGAATGTGAATAAAATACCAGGTGGTTCATCGGGTGGTTCAGCTGCAGCAGTGGCAGGGCGTTTGGCGCCTTTTGCCACAGGTACAGATACCGGCGGCTCGATTCGTCAACCTTCAAGTCTGTGTGGTATTACCGGACTAAAGCCTACGTATGGTCGTGTGTCACGTTACGGCATGATTGCTTATGCTTCAAGTCTTGACCAAGCAGGACCCATGACACAAACGGCCGAAGATGCAGCGCTAGTGTTAAATGTGATGGCTGGTTTTGATGAAAAAGATTCAACCAGCGCTGAGCGCGATGTAGAAGATTACACCGCATCGTTAAATGATTCGATTAAAGGCTTAACCATTGGCCTACCAAAAGAGTTTTTCTCAGAGGGTCTAGATGACGAAGTCGCCTCTCAAGTGATGGCTGCGGTTAAAGAGTTTGAAGCCATGGGTGCAACTGTTAAAGAGGTGTCGTTACCAAATTCAGCATATGCCATTCCGACTTATTATATTGTTGCGCCATGCGAGTGCTCATCAAACCTTTCACGTTTAGATGGTGTACGCTATGGTTACCGTTGTGAAGATCCAAAAGATTTAGAAGACTTATATTTGCGTTCACGCACAGAAGGTTTTGGTGAGGAGGTTAAACGCCGAATTATGATTGGTGCTTATGCATTATCAGCGGGTTATTATGATGCTTATTATCTCAAAGCACAGAAAACCAGACATCTTATTAGTGAAGATTTTAAAAAAGCCTTTAAAGAAGTTGATGTAATTATGGGCCCTGTTTCACCGACAACAGCCTTTGATTTAGGTTCAGTCAAAGACCCGGTATCAATGTACTTGGCTGACATTTACACTTTAAGTGCAAATTTGGCTGGCTTGCCAGGCATGAGTATTCCAGCAGGTTTTGCACAAAATTTACCGGTAGGATTACAACTGATTGGTAATTACTGGTCTGAGCCTAAGTTGTTAAATATTGCCCATCAATTCCAACAACAAACTGATTGGCACACACAAGCGCCACAGGAGACATAGCATGGAATGGGAAACAGTCATTGGCCTTGAGATTCATGCTCAGTTAAATACAAAATCTAAGATTTTTTCAGCGGCAGCAACCCAATATGGTGCTGAGCCAAATTCACAGGCTTGTGCGGTAGATTTGGGCTTGCCAGGTGTATTGCCGGTTTTAAACAAAGAAGTTGTCAGTAAGGCGGTTAAATTTGGCTTAGCGGTAGATGCACACATCAATCAACGTAACGTCTTTGATCGTAAAAATTATTTTTATCCTGATTTACCGAAAGGTTATCAAATCTCCCAGCTCGATTGGCCGATTGTTGGTGAGGGAGAAATCGAAATTACGCTAGGTGATGCCACTAAAGTGGTTGGCATTACTCGTGCACATTTAGAAGAGGACGCGGGTAAGTCGATTCATGATTTGTATGATGACTATACGGCGGTTGACCTTAATCGCGCCGGCACACCTTTACTTGAAATTGTGTCAGATCCTGATATGCGTAGCGCTAAAGAAGCAGTGGCTTATGCTAAAAAAATTCATGCCTTAGTTCAGTATTTAGAAATTTGTGATGGTAATATGCAAGAAGGTTCTTTCCGCTGTGATGCGAATGTTTCTATTCGCCCTATGGGTCAAGAGAAATTAGGCACACGCGCTGAGCTTAAAAACATCAATTCATTCAAGTTTTTAGAGCGCGCTATTAATTTAGAAGTAGAACGCCAGCAAGACATTCTTGAAGAAGGTGGTAAAGTAGCACAAGAAACACGACTTTACGATGCAGTTAAGCACGAAACACGCTCGATGCGTTCAAAAGAAGAAGCAAATGATTATCGTTATTTCCCCGATCCAGATTTACTACCGGTAGAAATCTCTGATGAATTAATGGCGCAAATCAAACAAGAATTACCTGAA
>JAPYQD010000140.1 GCA_029937335.1 Gammaproteobacteria bacterium | reverse complement strand
GTTTGTCGATTGGCTGGGATTTTTTCAATAATTTCATCAATGGTGTCTTGGAAGCCCATATCGAGCATGCGATCTGCCTCATCCAACACCAATGTAGTAATATGATCTAACTTCAGCGTGCCTTTACGTAAGTGCTCTTCAATACGTCCTGGCGTACCAACCACAATATGTGTGCCGTGTTCTAATGAGCCAATCTGTGGACCAAATGGCGCACCACCACAAAGGGTTAAAACCTTAATATTATGAACTGCTCTAGCGAGTTTTCGAATCTCACTCGCCACTTGATCGGCCAACTCACGCGTTGGGCACAAGACAATCGATTGTGCTTTGAAAGACTTAACATTGAGTTTCTGCAATAAACCCAAACCAAAAGCGGCAGTCTTACCCGAGCCGGTTTTACCTTGACCAATCACATCTTTGCCTGAAAGGATTGCCGGCAAGCTTAGTGCCTGGATTGGCGTCATTGATTCGTAACCCAATGAACTCAGATTTTTTAATAGGTCAGGATGTAAATTTAATGATGAAAAATCAGTGGTGCTCACAATAAAGGCTCGATAATAAGATAGGAGGATTTTACCTTAATCTACAATGTTAATATCAATGCCCTGCTCTAGCAACTCTAGCTGTCGCACTTTGAGATAATCGCCAAATCTTGGGAAACCCTCATAGTGCTTACCACTCACATAGCGTAATACCGTATTGAAATGGAAGCTGTACAACTGGCCATCAATTTTAGTAATATTTTTACCCTCATTAAACAGCAAAATTCCAGGGCGGTAATTAAGATCAAAGTCTTTAACCATTTGTCTTGGTGAGGTTACCTTGCCTTCAAAATCAATAATTTTTTGATCAGAATACGCATCAAAACGAATAAACAAATATTGTTTTAATTCAGCCTTGACATCATCTCTATTAATTAATTTTTCATGGAAATTTTTACAATCAATACAGTCTTTGTCTTCAAAAAGGATGGCAACCGGTTGTTTGTAATCTTGTAAATAACTGGCTTTTTCCAAGCCTGAATAATCGATAAAAGTATAACCTTTAGAAGATTTATGATTAGATTCAACGTAATCTGATAACGTGGTATTTTTGTAAGATTGACTTACTACATATTCCAACACCTGTCGAAAAGCTTTTGGCGTACGATAACCGTTTGTTCTAAAGGCTTGTTTACCATCTTCACCGATAAAAATAATGGTTGGCGTGTATTGTACTTTAAGAATCTTACTCAGCTCTTTTTCTAACAAGGCTTCATCTTCATTTAGGGTGATTTCTCGATCACCTTTAAGATTAACTGCAATAACGGAAAAATGCTTTTGAATAAAAGCTAAATTATCACCACTTTTAAAATTTTGATCCAACATAGAGCTGCAATACGGGCAATTATCTAAATGAAAATACAACAAAACACTTTTGTTGTCATCCATTGCATCCTCAACATCCTCGCTAATATCTAAGAAACTATCGGTAAACCAAGTGGGGACCTCATAAGCAGCACCGCCCGTAATTTGACCCAATTTATCCGCTTGAGCGCTCGAGTTCATACTGACGATTGTCAATAGAAAAACCACAACGAAATGTAAAAAATAAGGTGGAAATCTAAGTCTCATAGTGCTTTCAAATAGCCTAAACCTTTATTATATTACCCCTATTAAAAGCATGAAAATCACTTTATTTATACAAAAAAGTTGAATAATGGCCATGCAAACGGTGATAATAATAATTGTCTGTTGTGTTTGTAGTTGACTATATCCCTGAGCCGATAAATAAACATACTAGGAGATGAGATAGACTTACTATTGAGCAAGCCCACCACGTAGTGGGAAGCCTGCGGTAATCTTCGAACTTCCGCCTTGAGCCTTCTAGGTTCAGGTTTCTCAACTTGATACAATGGACCCTTCTTACTTTTAGCACTTCAGTTATAATTCATACCATGAAGACGCTTAGACAATCGATTCGTATCCAAAGACGCTTAATCTCATCATCTGATCGAGAGAAATTTGCTAGGCAATTATTGTCTCAAGTACAAAAATTGGCAAATTTTCAAAATGGGCAAAAAATCGGCCTCTATTGGCCAAATGATGGTGAAATTAACACAAAATACATACAAAACTTCTTAAAAAATAGAGGTTTTAGCATCTATTTACCGATATTAGTCGGTAAAAGTCTTAAATTTGCAAAAGTTGGTAAAAATTTCAGAAAAAATCGATTTGGCATTGATGA
>JAPYQD010000012.1:3827-13175 GCA_029937335.1 Gammaproteobacteria bacterium | reverse complement strand
TCAGCGCTTTTAGACGATAACGATTGATCGCCATCATAGAGGTTTCGCTGCTAGAAAAAAAAGCAGAAGCTAGGATTAACCCTAAAAGGGTGATACTTAGCCAAAAAGTCGATAGTGTTTCCAATAAATTGTAAAGGTTGAATTAATTACTGATTAGTTTAATTCAAATGATTGAAAGCATCAAGTCCTGGATAAATCGCTTTAGCGCCTAACTCCTCTTCAATGCGTAGTAAACGATTGTATTTTGCTAAGCGATCAGAACGAGACAAAGAGCCTGTTTTTATCTGACCACAGCCCGTTGCTACGGCTAAATCAGCAATGGTTGTGTCTTCAGTTTCACCAGAGCGGTGTGACATCACACAAGTGTAACCTGCTTCTACAGCCATTTTCATGGCGGCAAATGTTTCAGTTAGTGTGCCGATTTGATTTACTTTGATCAAGATTGAATTCGCAATATTATTATCAATACCTTGTTTAAGAATTTTGCTATTGGTCACAAATAAATCATCACCAACCAGTTGAACTTTGTCACCCACTTTTTTGGTAAGTAAGTCCCAGCCATCCCAGTCATTCTCATCCATGCCATCTTCAATAGAGATAATCGGATAATTTTCTACCCAATCAGCCAAATAATCGACAAACTCTTCAGAGCTGAGTGATCTATTCTCGCTTGCTAAGTTATACGTACCATCTGCATAAAATTCAGAGCTGGCTGCGTCAATACCAATAAAGATATCTTTACCAGCTTCATAACCCGCATTTTTAATGGCTTCTAAAATCACTTTAATCGCATCTTCGTTTGAGGCTAAATCTGGTGCAAAGCCACCCTCGTCACCCACAGCTGTATTCATGCCTTGTGCTTCTAGTACCGATTTTAAATGATGAAAAACTTCTGCACCATAACGTAATGCTTCTTTAAAGCTGGGTGCACCAGCCGGAATAATCATAAATTCTTGAATATCAACACTGTTGTTAGCATGCTCACCACCGTTGATAATATTCATCATTGGTACCGGTAGTTTAAAATCACCTTCAACTTCTAGCGAACTATATAAAGGTAAGTTTTTAGCATTAGCATTAGCGTGTGCTGAGGCTAGAGATACAGCCAAGATTGCATTCGCACCGAGTCTTGATTTAGTATCAGTACCATCAAGATCGATCATTGCTTGGTCAATAACAGATAAGTTGCCAATATCAAAACCCGCTAAGACTTGATTGATTTCAGTGTTAATAAATTCAACGGCTTTTAAGACGCCTTTGCCCAAATAGCGGGATTTATCGCCATCACGTAATTCAAGTGCTTCGCGTTGGCCAGTTGAAGCGCCAGATGGTACCATGGCACTACCCATGACGCCATTGTCTAAAATAACATCAGCTTCAACGGTTGGATTACCTCTTGAGTCAAGAACTTCTCTTGCTTTGATTTGTTGGATTTTCACTTTATAGTCTCGTTTAATTATTCAAAAAAGATTTCATTTTACCAAAGAAGGAGTCGGACTCGGGGTGTTGTTTCTTGCCACAGGATTCAGAAAATTCTTTAAGTAGTTGTTGTTGTTTTTTATTTAGATTGATAGGGGTTTCTATTTTTACTTGGCACAAAAGGTCGCCTGCACCACTGTTTCGAAGTCCGATAATGCCTTTACCACGTAATCGGAATAACTTGCCTGTTTGCGTGCCAGCCGGTACTTTGATTTTTAGTTTACTACTGAGTGTTGGTACTTCGATAGAGCCGCCGAGTGTTGCTGTGGCAAAGTCAATTGGTACTTCACAGTAAAGATCATTGCCTTCTCGTTGGAAAATATTGTGTTTTTTGACATGCACTTGCACATACAAATCACCACTTGGACCACCACGTAAACCAGCCTCACCTTCGCCACTTAGGCGAATACGGTTACCGGTATCAACGCCCGCAGGGATTTTAACTGATAAAGTTTTTTGTTTGCGTACCACGCCTTGTCCACGGCAAGTGCCACAAGGGGATTCAATTTTTTGACCAGTACCAGAGCAATCATGACAAGGGCGTTGTACTGCAAAGAAGCCTTGTTGCATTTGCACTTGACCATGGCCACCACAAGTGCCACAAGTGTTAACTGACGTACCTGGTTTAGCACCTGTGCCTGAACAAGTATCACAAGCCTCATTTTTAGGAATGCGAATTTTAACCGTTGATCCTTCGGCCGCTTCTTTTAAATCAATTTCTAGGTCATAACGCAGATCTGATCCACGGTTGTCAGGTTGGGCTGCGCCACCACCACCAAAAATATCACCAAAAATATCACCAAAGCCACCGCCACCAAAACCACCACCGCCAAATCCACCAGCACCAGCATTGCCATCAACACCTGCATGGCCAAACTGGTCGTAAGCTTGACGTTTTTGTTCATCTGACAAAATAGCATAAGCTTTTTGAATTTCTTTGAACTTCGTTTCAGCCGCTTCTTTGTTATCTACATTACGATCAGGGTGATGTTTCATCGCCAAACGCTTGTAAGCCTTTTTAATTTGCTTAGCGTCTGAGCTCTTATCAACCCCTAATACTTCGTAGTAATCTCTTTGTGACATGTTTGCCTTATATTAAAAAACCTCCTCCAAATCTCACGATTTAGAGGAGGTTAGTTGTTAATGATTGACTAATAAGTTATTTATCGTCTTTTACTTCTTCAAAGTCTGCGTCAACGACATCATCACCCGCATCGCTTGATTCTGCCTCACCTTCAGCTGCACTAGCCTTAGCCTGTGCTTTTTCAGCCAATGGTTGTGCTTTTTCACTTAAGGTTTGTACTTTAGCGTCAATTGCTTCTTTGTCTTCGCCTTTCATCGACTCTTCAAGTTCACTGATTGCTGTCTCAATGGCTGATTTTTCATCCTCAGACACTTCATCTTTTAGCTCTTCTAACGTTTGCTTGGTTGAGTGTATGAGTGAATCTGCCATGTTGCGTGTGGTGACTAATTCTTGGAATTTTTTGTCATCTTCTGCATGCGCTTCAGCGTCCTTAATCATTTTTTCTACTTCTTCATCGCTTAAACCTGATGACGCTTTAATGGTGATTGACTGCTCTTTTCCAGTGTTTTTATCCTTGGCAGATACATTCAAAATACCATCTGAATCTATATCTAAAGTGACTTCAATTTGAGGTTGACCTTTTGGTGCATTTGGAATGCCTTCTAGGTTGAACTGACCAAGCGATTTGTTTGCATTAGCCACTTCACGCTCACCTTGTAATACATGCACGGTTACCGCAGCTTGATTATCAGAGGCAGTAGAGAAAATTTGCGATGCATTGGTAGGAATGGTTGTGTTCTTTTCAATTAGTTTGGTCATAATGCCACCCATGGTCTCAATACCTAAAGACAATGGCGTTACATCAAGTAATAATACATCTTTAACATCACCACCAAGCACACCCGCTTGAATGGCTGCACCCATGGCGACAGCTTCATCAGGGTTAACATCGCGCTTCGGCTCTTTACCAAAGAAATCTTGTACCATTTTGCCAACTTTAGGCATACGAGTTTGACCACCAACAAGAATGACTTCATCAATATCACCACTTGAAAGTTTCGCATCTTTAAGTGCAATCTTGCAAGGCTCAATGGTGCGTTTTAATAAATCATCAACCAGTGACTCTAGTTTGGCACGTGTGAGTTTGATATTAAGGTGCTTAGGGCCAGAGGCATCAGCAGTCACATAAGGTAGGTTTACCTCAGTTTGCTCTGATGAGGATAATTCAATTTTAGCTTTTTCAGCTGCTTCTTTTAAGCGTTGCAATGCCATTGGGTCGTTGGTTAAATCAACACCCTGATCTTTTTTAAATTCTTCAACCAAATAGCTGATAATACGTTGGTCAAAATCTTCACCACCTAAGAAAGTATCACCATTGGTTGATAGTACTTCAAAGTGTTTTTCACCATCAATATCTTCCATTTCAATGATTGATACGTCAAATGTACCACCACCTAAGTCGTAGACAGCAACGGTTTTATCACCGGTCAATTTGTCCATACCATAAGCCAATGCTGCTGCTGTTGGCTCGTTAATAATGCGCTTAACATTTAAACCTGCAATCTTGCCAGCATCTTTAGTGGCTTGACGTTGTGAATCATTAAAATAAGCTGGTACTGTAATAACGGCTTCAGTAACGGTTTCACCTAAGTATTCTTCAGCAGTTTTTTTCATCTTTTCGATTACTCTTGCTGAGATTTCTGGTGCAGCCATTTTTTTACCTTTAACCTCTACCCAAGCATCACCATTGTCAGCTTTGATAATTTTGTAAGGCACAAGATTAATATCTTTTTGTACGGCATCTTCATCAAAACGACGACCGATTAATCGCTTAATCGCATACAGTGTGTTTTCAGGGTTAGTGACGGCTTGGCGTTTTGCCGGTTGGCCTACTAAGACCTCTTCACTGTCTTTAGGGTAGGCAATAATTGATGGGGTGGTACGATCACCCTCTGAATTTTCAATAATTTTAACGCTGCCGCCATCCATAATAGCGACGCATGAATTTGTTGTACCTAAGTCAATACCAATAATTTTTGACATTTTTTTAACTCCTTGTGTTTGATATACCTCCTATATAGGGGTGGTCAAATTTTTTTCAAGGAATTAAGGCAAAAATATTTACAGCTTGGATTTCAGATGGTCTTCGACCGATTTAGGCACAAAGGCACTGATATCACCACCAAGCATTAGGATTTCACGCACCAATGAAGATGAGATGTTGGCGTATTGTTCAGCAGGCGTCATAAACAAGGTTTCGATGTTGGGGTTGAGGTGTTTGTTCATGCCTGAGAGTTGGAATTCGTATTCAAAGTCGCTCACCGCTCTGAGTCCGCGCAGGATAACTTGCGCATTTTGTGCGCTAGCAAAATCAACTAACAAGGTATTAAAGCTTAGCACTTCAATGTTGTCGATGTTCTTAAGTGCTACGTTGGTAGTCTGAATACGATCGTCAATATTAAGAAAAGCTGCTTTTTTACTATTCTGGGTAATACCAACAATGACTTTATCAAATAAGGTGCTAGCACGACGAATCAAATCGATATGGCCATTGGTAATAGGATCAAAAGAGCCAGGATAAATTGCAATTTTTTTCATAATATTTCTAATAAGCAGTAATTAACTGCACCAGATTGATTTTGTTTAATGATTTCGATTTTTTCCGAAATTTCTTCTTTTAAGTAACGCTGTGTTATTTTAAATTCAGATTCTATATAGATTTTGCTCTTGGTTGTTACAAAATCACCATCTTTTAGTGCTTTTAGTGCTTTTGAGACTAGGTTTTTGTTAAATGGCGGGTCTAACAAGACAAAATCAAAGGTTTTTGTACTTTTTTGCTTTAAAAAAACGAAGGCATCTTGGTTAAAAAAGCTGATTTTGGTTGATTTTAATAATTTCCGATTTTTTTCTAAACTTTGAAAAACGCTTAAATTTTTCTCGACACTGGTGACTTGTTTAGCACCGCGAGACACAGCTTCAAAACTTAGTGCACCACTGCCAGCAAATAAATCTAAATAAGTTTTATCAAAAGATTCGAATTGAATCCAGTTGAACAGCGTTTCGCGAACTTTACTTGGTGTCGGTCTCAAGCCATCAGCATCGGGAAAGCTGAGTTTTCTGCCCCGATGCTCACCACCGATAATTTGAAAGGTGTTGGTGTTTGCCAAAAGGCTATTTTTTATAAGCGTCGAATGATTCTTGTAGCTCTTTTTTGGCTTGTTCAGCATCGCCCCAACCGTCAATCTTGACCCACTTGCCGTCATCTAAATCTTTGTAGTAGCGGAAGAAGTGTTCGATTTGGTCTTTAAGCGTAGCACCTACATCATCAATACATTTAATATCATGATAAGATTTACACAGCTTGTCAGTTGGCACGGCTAAGATTTTTGAATCTTTACCAGCTTCATCGGTCATTAATAGAACGCCAATAGGGCGTGCTGTGATCACCGAATCATGAATTAAAGGATAAGGGGTGATTACCAAGACATCCGCTGGATCGCCATCATCTGCCAATGTTTCAGGTACAAAGCCGTAGTTACATGGATAAAACATCGGTGTAGAGATAAAACGATCCACAAACATGGCGCCAGTTTCTTTATCGATTTCGTATTTAACGGGAGACGAGTGTGCTGGAATTTCAATAATAACGTTAACTTCGTCAGGTAGGTTGCCTGCTGATACTGGCTTTAAACTATTTTGCATTTTCTAATTCCTCTTGTAATAAATGATAACGCCAACCTTGGCAAAACATAACCGATCGATCGCCGCGAATATATTTAAGTAATGATTTGCTACTGGCCATTACTTCTATAGCCAAATTATACTGATTTGCTTTTTCTTGTATGAGTTTTTGTAAAACGACTTTTAGTGCTTTTTCAGTTTTTGTTGGCGGCTTGTTTTTATTGATACTGATTTGAATGTTTTGAATGTTAGTGTGCTGAGCCAAAAAATCATCAAAACTCTTTTGTGCTTTGTTTGAAAGTTTTTCTTTGCTTTCTTTACCCAGAGCATGTGCGATTAATGCATCATCTGCCAGTATCCATTTACGTGGTCTATTGTTAGATTGCGCCCGATGTTCTCGCCATGCCGCTAATTGCGCCGCTAATACGTGTGCATTTTTATTAATTCTCGATAAGCCTTTGACTCGTTGCCAAGCTTGATCAATCGGTGGAAGGTACAAATCGATGTTAAGTAAGTTTTGAGCTTCTTCTACAATCCAATCGAGTTTGTTTTCAGCTTGTAATTGTGCTTTTAATTGGTGATAATTTTTTATCAAGTAGCGCACATCGTCTAGCGCGTATTCAATCGCGGCCTCGGGTAATGGGCGTGTGGTCCAATCAAGACGTGTGTAGGCTTTTTCTAAATAGACGTTTTGTAAATTCTCAGTTAATGCTTGATAAGAAATTTGTATTGGGTGATTGAGTAAACTGGCAGCAATTTGCGTATCGAATAATTGCTGAGGTAATCGCCCTGAAAGACAATGCATGGCCTCAATATCTTGGCGAGCAGAATGCACGATCCAAACGCAATCTTTTTGGTAGAGTTTGTCAAACAAAGGTTCAAGGTCGTCAAGGGCTAAAACATCAATACAGTCCGTCGCGCTTTTGGTGGCGATTTGTACCAAGCACAAAACCGGATAATAAGTGCTGACACGTTTGAATTCTGTGTCAATTGCAAGCTCAGTTTCACCCTGAATAGCCTGAAGAAAATCGCGTAGTTGTGTTTGTGTTTGTATCATTGTTGTATTTTAGCAACAATTAAACCTGATGCGTGTTTTTTTATGAGATAATCAGTCCAGAAAATATGGACAACAATAGATAAAACATGGTTTTTAATCAAGATTTTTCGATCAAAAAAACACCAAATAAATGGTTTTGGTCGGCTGTATTTTTAATTTCATTGGGCGGGTTATCTTATTTAGGTTTAAACCCTATCTTAATTGAGGACTGGTGGTGGGTTTTAGCCTCATACAATGTAATTATGGGCTGTGTGGCGATCTATTATATTGTTTTCGCCGTTTCGAAACTTAAGAAAGATAATAAGAATGGTGTGTTTGGCACACAATTCACTTGGTCTTTTGTTAAGATTATCCCACTTTTGGTGATTGTACCAGTTTTGTCTTTTTACCTGTTTTCGTTCCAAACCATTCAAGACAATGTTGAGCGCTCCAAACATACCTATAACAACTTTAATAAAGTCTTTCTTGATCAGGTAGATGCACTCTATGAAAATGTACAAATCGTAAGAAACGATCGTTATTCTGACCACACTTCAATCCTGCTGAAACAAATTGAAAATTATTCGAATTTTCAAAAAGACAAAGAGGATTACATCAACATTATGCAAATTTTTGTCCAAGGTTTGGTTGACGACCGGTGGGCTTGCTATATTGAACTGACTGATAAAGAAGACGAGATAATTGCACAAAGTAAGAAAAATAATATTTGTATTGTTGAAGACAATCAGCCATTAGCAGACATACAACCTTTTGTTTTATTTGAAGATGAGAAGACTAAGCTGTTTCAGGTTCAAATGTCAACAAGGTATTTAACTAAAAGACCGACTAAAGAATACATGAACATTGTTGCTGTTTATGCGACCGACCCTAATTTATTAAGTTTTTTGGGGCAAGTTAAAGGTTTTTACAACTTTGCCAAGGCAATTAAATTTGATGTTAATACCTCACTCACGCAAAAAAGCTTTTTATTAGATTTCTCTTCAACGGTTTTATTAACCATTCTTAGTGTCTTGTTGATTGTGTTTAGAATGATTGATCAACTTATGCGTCCAATGCATAATTTATCTGTCGCCTCGAAAGAAATTTCCAAAGGTAATTACGATGTTTTAGTACACAATCAAGAAGAGAGTAAAGACATGCTTCAACTGATTGGCCAATTTAATGAAATGGCCAGGCAAATTAAAGCCTCTCGACAAGGCTTGGATACGCATAACCTGTACTTAGAAACTATTTTAAAGTACTCTTTTGGTGTGATTGGGTTAGACAAAGACCGCAATATCCAGCTGATCAACCCAGTGATTGGTAGGATATTATCGATTGATGATGAGCAGCAATTTGTTGGCGAGTTATGCATAAAAATTTCAGAAAAATATACTCATCTCGAGTCGTTTTTTACGATGGCGCAAGACCGATTTGAACAAGAGTTGGGCGAGTGGAGTGAGGAAATTGAACTAACTTTACCAGACCGACATGTTTTACTATCTTGTCAGGGCGCGGCGTTAGATACGAGTGGCAAAGCACTAGGCTATGTGATTATTGTTAAAGACATCTCAAGGCTTAATAGGGCGCAGAAAAAAGCAGCTTGGGGTGAAGTAGCCATACGTATGGCACATGAAATTAAAAACCCATTAACGCCGATTTTGTTGTCTGCTCAACGCCTTAGAAACAAATTTTTAGAAACGCTCAAAGGTAAAGATTTAGAGATTATTGATAAAACCACCAGTGTCATTATTGATCAAGTGAGGTCGATGGATGCCATGGTGAGTGCATTTGCAGATTATGCCAATACACCACAGATTGAGCGTAAGCCAGTGGATCTTAATGCGTTGATTAACCAGTCTATTGCATTGTACGATGCGCAAAGTAATATTACTATTGAGTATGATTTATCAGGTGATCTGCCAGAATTACTCTTGGATGCGAACAGTATTTCTAGAGTATTGATTAATTTGGTAAAAAATGCAGCTGAATCGGTTGAAGGAGACCGTGATTTAGTCGTTAATGTTGCTACCCAGTATTTAAGTGAGAAGAGTATAGTGCGCTTAAGTATTGCAGACAATGGTGATGGATTTGATGAGGCGGTAATTGAGCGTGTGTTTGAGCCGTA
>JAPYQD010000012.1:0-3727 GCA_029937335.1 Gammaproteobacteria bacterium | reverse complement strand
CAGACAATGGTGATGGATTTGATGAGGCGGTAATTGAGCGTGTGTTTGAGCCGTATGTCACCACTAAAGTTAAAGGTAGCGGATTAGGTATGGCAATTGTACAAAATATCATTGAACAACACGATGGGCGAATTTTTGCTAGTAATGTAGAGCCAAATGGCGCCATTGTAACGATTGAATTTAAATACACAAAGGAGAATGCATGATAATTGGTAATATTCTTATTATTGATGACGAGAGTATCAATTCTGAAACGATAAAAGACACATTAGAAGATGTGAACTACAATGTGGTTTTAGCGCAGGATGCTGCCGAGGCTAAGACTATTGTTAAAGATCAAGTTTTTGATTTAGTGATGATGGATGTTTGGATGCCAGGTCAAGACGGTATGGCTTTGTTAGAAGAGTGGATGAGTGAAGGCTTTTCTATGCCGGTGGTGATGATGTCTGGCCATGCTGAGCATCAAGATGTAGTAAAAGCCATCCGCATGGGTGCTGTTGATTTTTTGAAAAAACCTTTGCATGATATCTTACCGTTAGTGCGAAAGCTTTTGTCTGAGCAAGCAAGCATTCAAGAGCAACAAATTAGTGGCATTGATTTTGACTTGCCTTTAAAAGCAGCTAGAAATATTTTTGAGTCACAATATTTCAAATACCATCTAGAAGAAAACAACAATAACATTGCTAAAGTTGCAGAGTTGGCAGGTTTAGAGCGCACCACACTGTATCGTAAATTAAAAGATTTGGGGATTGATAAGAAATGAAAATCTTGATCTTGGGTGCAGGGCAGGTTGGCTCATCATTGGCTAAATATTTAGGCTCTGATGATGAAAATGACATTACTGTCATTGATAAAGATGAAGCTAACTTATCTTCTTTGCAGCGTCATTTAGACATTAAAACGGTTTGTGGGCATGCCTCTTATCCTAATATTTTAGAAGAAGCCGGTATTAAAGAAATGGATATGGTGATTGCCGTAACCAAATCTGACGAAGGTAACATGTTGGCTTGTCAGATGGCACATACTTTGTACCAAGTGGATAAAAAAGTAGCGCGTGTCCGTACCGCTGAATATTTGCATCGCAAGGAATTGTTTTCAGATAGTGCCATTCCGATTGACTTTGTTATTACCCCTGAAGGCTTGGTGACCGACTATATTAAACGCGTGGTGGAAGAGCCTGGTGCGGAGCAAGTATTTGAATTTGAAAATGGTTTGGTGCAGCTAGTAGAAACCCGGGCTTATGCAGGCACTCCAATTGTCGGCCATCCAATTAAAGAATTACACGAACATTTGCCAAAAATACACATGCGTATTGTTAGCTTGTATCGCAACGGTAAGGCAATTCCAGCGTACGGTGACACCGTTATTAAAGATGGTGATCGTGTGTATTTTGTTACTAAAAAATCCAGTGTATCCAAGGTTTTAAAAGAGTTTAGACGACTTGATAAAACCTATAGAAATATTATTATTGCTGGCGGTGGTCGTATTGGTCTTAATTTGGCTAAACATTTGGAAAAAAATCACCGTGTCCGTATTATTGAGCAGAATAAAGAACGCGTTATTGAAATTGCAGAGCAGCTTGAAGACACTTTGGTCTTGCATGGTAATGCTTCTGATGAAGAGTTATTGCTAGAAGAAGGCATTGAAAGTGCCGATTTATTCTTAGCACTCACAGATTCTGATGAAATCAATGTGATTGTCTCTATTTTGGCCAAACGTTTAGGGGCGCATAAAACCATTGCTTTAGTTAAGCGTAATGTTTATGAAGATTTAGCTGAGCAAAGTGATGATGTTGATATGGTGATTTCACCTGACCAAATCACCACCAGTGGTATTTTGGCACACATTCGCAAAGGCGATACTATGATGGTTCATTCCTTGCGTCAAGGTAAAGCTGAAGCCATTGAAATCATTGTTCATGGTGATCAGGTGCATTCTGATGTTGTTGGTAAAACTGTTGAAGAGATCAATCTGCCAGATGGCGTAGTCGTGGGCTCAATAGTAAGAAATAATGAAGTGATTATGGGTTCACGTAAGTTGGTGATTGAAGAAAATGATCATGTACTCATTGTGCTCAGTGATGTGAGTAAGATTCACGAAGTTGAAGTGTTGTTTGAAGGATATTTTAATTAATAATTAGTAATGGACAGTTATGCAATTTAGTATCGTTTTTAAAACCATTGGCTTGTTGCTAATGGTCTTTAGTTTGACACAACTTCCGCCATTGTTGGTTGATTTTATCTATCAGCAAAATGAGGCACAATCTTTCATTACTGCATTTTCACTAACACTACTCAGTGGCTTTATTTTGTGGGTACCCTTTAGAAACACCAAAAAAGACTTTAGAATCCGTGAAGGGATTTTAGTTGTGGTTAGTTTTTGGTTTGTTCTCTCGTTGTTTGCAACCATCCCATTTTTATTGTCAGAATCACTCAGAATGTCATTCAGTGATGCGTTTTTTGAATCAATGTCAGGTTTAACGACAACGGGTGCTACTGTATTGGCTGGATTGGATGATTTACCTAAGGCGATTTTGTACTACCGACAACAACTACAATGGTTAGGCGGTATGGGTATTATTGTTTTAGCAGTGGCGATATTACCGATGTTGGGTGTCGGTGGTATGGAGCTTTATCACGCTGAATCTAGTGGTATTTCTAAAGAAAGACTAACTCCAAAACTTACACAAACCGCTAAAGCTTTATGGAAGATTTATATTAGCTTTACAGTTGTTTGTGCGTTGGGTTATTACTTGGCTGGCATGGATGCTTTCGATGCCATTGCGCATAGTTATTCAACGGTGGCTATTGGTGGTTTTTCTACCCATGATGCTTCCATCGGGTACTTTAATTCAAGCGCTATTGAAAGTGTTGCGATTGTATTTATGCTGTTAGCAGGTATTAATTTTTCTTTGCATTTCTTTGTTTGGCAAAAGAAAAACGCCTTTACTTATTTTCAAGATTCAGAGTTTAAAACGTATTTGTTTATCTTATTTTCTACCGCCATTATCATTGGCACTTATTTGTTTGACAGTGGTTATTATTCAAGTGCTGGTGAGTCAGTGCGACAAGCATTGTTTCAGACTATTTCGATTGCTACCACCACGGGCTTCGCCTCTACAAACTATTCTCAATGGCCATTTATTTTGCCAATTTTATTAATTTTTGCCAGCTTTATTGGTGCTTGTGCGGGTTCAACAGGTGGCGGTATTAAAGTGGTGCGGGTATTGCTGATGTTTAAATTAGCTATGAAAGAGATTAAAAAATTCATTCATCCGAATGCACAAATTAACATTAAGCTTAATCAACGTAGTGTCGGTGAAAGTACACTGGTTTCGGTATGGGGTTTCTTTTCACTATATGTAATTGCCTTTATTATTATCCTAATCGCATTAATGTTTACCGGCCTTGACCAAGTCAGTGCTTTTTCAGCTACCGCTGCCAGTATTAATAACCTTGGCCCGGGCTTGGGTGAAGTAGCAGCTAATTATGGCGGTGTCAGTGATCCTGCAAAATGGATTTTGAGCTTCTCAATGTTGCTCGGTCGTTTAGAAATATTGACATTAATGGCGTTATTACATAAAGCTTTCTGGCGTTTTTAGATTATTCAACCACAATATTGTATCCAGGCAAAGCATTAAGCAATTGCTTGCCGTAGAACTTAGTCGTTAAACGATTATCAAAAATAGTAATTTTTCCCGTATCAGTTTCGGTACGAATCAATCGAC
>JAPYQD010000011.1 GCA_029937335.1 Gammaproteobacteria bacterium | reverse complement strand
GAGTGCGTATTTAATCCGTACTACAGAGCTGAGCTTTGACTTATCTGAAGACGAGACCATTGTTTTATCTAAGGTGCATTATTATCAAAACCCGAATCTGGCTAGCCAAGAACGCAGTTTGTTTTTAAATGGTGTTAATTTAGAATTGATTTCGATTTCGATTGATGGCATGCAGCCTAATTATCAGTTGGTTGATGAAGGACTAGAAATTAGTGATTTAGCAGATGAGTTCACACTAGAGATTACTACGCGCATTCACCCAGAAAAAAATACCAGTCTGAATGGTTTGTATCAATCTAGTGGTAATTTTTGTACTCAATGTGAGGCGCACGGATTTAGACAAATCACTTATTATCTTGATCGGCCTGATGTACTGAGTGTGTTTACTGTACACATCAAAGCAGATCATAAGCGCTATCCAATATTGTTAAGTAATGGTAATTTAATTAGCTCGAAACCAGGTGAAGTAACCTGGCATGATCCTAGCCTTAAGCCTTGTTATTTGTTTGCTTTAGTGGCGGGTGATTTTGCCGTATTAGAAGATACTTACAGCACCATCAGTGGTAAGGAAGTTGCACTCAAGATTTATGTTGAATCACATAATATTGACAAAACCCAGTTTGCGATGGATTCACTCAAGCGCTCATTTGCATGGGATGAGCAGCGTTTCGGCCTTGAGTATGATTTAGATATTTATATGATTGTTGCTGTGGATGATTTCAATATGGGCGCTATGGAGAATAAAGGCCTTAATATTTTTAATTCTACTTATGTATTGGCTAACCCAGACACAGCAACTGACAAAGATTTTATTAATGTTGAGGCAGTAATCGGACATGAATATTTTCATAATTGGACAGGCAATAGAGTCACTTGCCAAGATTGGTTTCAACTAAGCTTAAAAGAAGGGTTAACTGTTTTTAGAGATCAGGAATTTACTTCTGATTTGCATTCTCGATCGATCAAGCGTATTGAAGATGTGAATGGATTACGCACTTTCCAATTTGCCGAAGATGCCGGTCCAATGAAACACCCAGTAAGACCAGAGTCGTACATAGAGATGAATAATTTTTATACCTATACCGTGTATGAAAAAGGCGCTGAAGTGATTCGTATGATTCATACGCTCTTGGGTGAAACAGGGTTTCAAAGCGGTATGAAGCTTTATTTTGAGCGCCATGATGGCCAAGCGGTAACGATTGATGACTTTGTTGCTGCGATGAGTGATGCCAATGATTTTGATTTTAAACCTTTCATGGCTTGGTATTCACAGCCGGGTACGCCTGAAGTTGAAGTAAACACTGAGTATGATGCCCAGCAAAAAACTTACAAAGCGACTTTTAAACAAGAGGGCGAGCACACTTACTATTTACCGATCCGCTATGGTTTGATGAATCAACAAGGTGAAGAGATCGAACAAGGCATTTTGGTGTTAGATCAAAATCAAAAAACGTTTGAATTTAAAGATATTCAAGATGAGCCCATTCCTTCTTGGTTGCGTGGTTTTTCAGCCCCTATTAAACTGACTTCAAATCTTAAGACTGAGCAAAAAATCTTTTTATGTGAGCATGATACTGATGCATTTAGTCGTTGGGATAATGCACAAGCGTTATGGTCATCATTAATACTTAATCCTGAGCAAATTGATGAAGGTGCGTTGTTTAGTGCTTTTGAAAATATTCTGACTAAAGAAACCGATAACGCGTTAATAAGTGAATTATTGACTCTGCCATCAGAGCGATTGATTCATTTGCAAATGGATGAGATTAATATTATTGAGGCCAGACAAAAACGAGAAGCGGTTATTGATAAAATCGTTCAGCGTTTCAAGCCTGTCTTGCTTAGTATTTACAATAGGTTGAATACTGCTGATGTATTTGAACTCACACCAGGAGCGGTAGGTAATCGATCATTAAAGAATACCTGTTTGTCTTATTTGGTTAAAGCAGGTGAGTTTGAGCTAGCCTATCGCCAGTTTGAATCAGCCAATTGCATGAGTGATCGTCTGGCTGCTTTTAACGCCTTATTGTCAGTTGATAATTCGCATCAGGATCAAGCAATCCAACAAATGTTTACACTCTATCAGCATGATGTTCAAGTAATGGATAAGTGGTTTGCTGCTCAAGCATTAGCAACTGGAAATGGTGTGGATGAGATTAAACAATTAATGCAACATGCGTTATTTTCATTTAACACGCCAAATCGATTGCGTAGTGTCATTGGCAGTTTTGCCAGTAATTTTGTTGGGTTTCATAATCAGCAAGGCTATGAATTGCTCACCGAAGTGATTGTTAAGCTCAATACTTCTAACCCGCAAATTGGCGCGCGATTGGTGAGTATTTATAATCACTGGAAGCGCTATACACCTGAATTACGCGAATTACAAAAACAACAACTAGAAGTTATTTTGACTACAGACGATTTGTCGAATGATATTTTTGAGATTGTACAAGCGGCACTTGCGCCTTAAATTATTGCAATGAAAATACAAGTCTTAAGTCAACTCCTTACCGATCAATCATTGACTCTATCAGTAGCAGAGTCTTGTACAGGCGGTAGCTTATCGGCCTTATTAACCAGTATTTCTGGCTCATCTACTTATTTTGACCGAGGCTATATCACTTATAGCAATCAAGCCAAGATGGATATGCTTGATGTTGATACCGAGGTCTTGGAACGGTTTGGTGCTGTGAGCGAACAAACAGCTTTTGAGATGGTTAACGGTGTGATTCAAAATTCTCATAGTGATATTGCTGTCTCGATTACCGGTATTGCTGGCCCAACAGGTGGCACAGTAGACAAGCCAGTGGGCATGGTGTGTTTTGGTTTTTGCATTAAAGATAAGCACTTCGTTAAGACTCAACACTTTTCAGGTAATCGAGAAGCTGTGGTGGCCAGTAGTGTTGATTTTGTTATACAGACTTTAGCTGATGAACTATCCGCATAAATTTAGCGTTGCGCCAATGATGGATTGGACTGATCGACATTGTCGATATTTCTATCGCCTAATGTCTAAACAGGCACAACTCTACACTGAGATGATTACCAGTAAGGCTATTTTACATGGCGATAAAAAGCGCTTACTAGACTACCATAAAGATGAGCATCCGCTGGTATTGCAATTGGGTGGCAGTGATCCAAGCGAGATGGCACAGTGTGCCAAGCTTGCCCAAGATTGGGGTTATGATGAAGTCAATATTAATGCCGGCTGTCCATCAGATAGAGTGCAGTCAGGAAGCTTCGGTGCTTGTTTGATGAACACACCGCAAGTAGTAGCACAGTGTGTTGAGGCTATGAAGCAAGCGAGTGATTTACCCATTACTCTAAAGTCTCGTATTGGTGTTGATGACATGGAAAGTTATGAAGAACTGGCTAACTTTATTACTACGGTTGAGCAAGCGGGTTGTGATACGTTTATCATTCATGCGCGTAAGGCGTGGTTAAAAGGCTTGAGTCCAAAAGAAAATCGTACCGTACCACCACTCAATTACGATTGGGTGTATCAAATTAAGCAAGATTTCCCTGAATTAACCATTGGTATTAATGGTGGCATTAATTGCTTAGAAGACGCACTCAATCATCTAGAGAGAGTAGATAGTGTGATGTTGGGCAGGACCATTTACCATCAACCTTACCTATTAACGCAAGTTGATAAGGAAATTTATCAACAAAACATACCAGGGGTGAGTCGCGAACAAGTATTATTAGACTTTATTGAATACATGAAAAATCAAAGTGATCAAGGGGTGCCGATCCGCTCAATGACACGACATATTTTAGGTTTATACCATGGACAGCCCAATGCCAAGAAATTTAAGCAATTGTTGAGTGGAAAAGTGGTTGAACTAAAACATATATACGAATGGCTTGATTTTGTAGTGCAACAACCAGAAGAATTTAATGGCTAGAGATGACAATTTTATTGTAAGTGTTGATATTGGCAGTCGTAAGACTGTCGTCTTACTTGCTGAAGAAGTTAATGGTAGATTAGAGGTTTTTGGTCATGGTATAAGTGAATCTTCAGGGGTTAAAAAGGGTTTAATTAATAATGTTAATCAAGCTGCCCAAGCTATAAAAAAAGCAGCTGATGAAGCCTACTTAAGTTGTAATACTGATTTTCACCATGTTAGTGTCAATATCTCTGATCCACATCTAACTGTCTTTAATAGAGAAGGTCAAATTTTTATTGCAGGTGATGAGATTAGTGAGCAAGATTTAGATGCCGCAATTAAGACAGCACGCGCTGTACCAACACCTACCAATAAACAAGTTATTAACAGTGTGTCTAATTGTTATACACTTGATAAAGACCCTATCACTCACCAAGGTGTTGTTGTTGATCAGCCTATTGGCCAAGAAGCCAAAACTTTGGAAGTTGCTATGCATATTGTGACGGTGTCTAATCAGTGTGTGAATACAATTGACCAAAGTATTCGTACAAGTGGGCTAGGTTTGCATAATATTGTTTTAAACTCTATGGCAAGTAGTGAAGCTTATATTACGCAAGACGAAAAAGATAGCGGTGTTTGTTTAATTGATATAGGTGCTGGGGTGACTAATTTATCCGTTTTTACCAAAGGTGGTATTACTTATAGCGCAGTTATTCAAAATGGTGGTGATCAAATAACTCAGGATATTTCCGATGCATTTGATGCTTCTTTTGAAGAGGCAGAGCGTTTAAAACTTAAATATGGAAATGCACAAGTTAAGTCTATTCGGGAAGATGGGTTGATTAAATTTCAACAGATTGACGATTCTAAAGGTTGCGAACATTATTTGTCTCACCAGTCTTTAGTTGAAGTGATTGAGCAATCTTACTTAAGTCTATTTTCAAAAATTAGACAAAATTTAAAGTCTCAAAAACTTTATCGTTCACTAGATTCTGGTTTTGTTTTGACGGGTGGCGCTTCTAAAATGAAAGACTGTGACGCATTATTATTAAGCTGTTTTAGGATTAGAGCAAAACAAGGCTGTGTTAATACAGATAGAATTACAGCAGAGCGTAGTATTTTAGAGCCTGAATATGCTTGTGCCCTAGGTTTGTTATTATTTGAATATGAGGAGTCAGATTTAAGAGTGATACAAGAAGACAACGGAAGCAATATTTTTGGTAAAATTAAAGAACAATTTAAGTTTTAATAGCTACTTATGATCAAACAAAGAACAATTAAAAAAACCGTTAAAGCGCGTGGCATCGGTATTCACAGCGGTGGTGTGGTTAACATGACGTTAATTCCTGCTGAGGTTGATCATGGCGTGGTTTTTAGGCGTATGGATGTCGGTGGTAAGCTAGTTAGAGCACACAACGCCTTTGTTAACGAAGTCGTGCTTTCAACCGGTCTTGAAAACCAGGGGGTTAAGGTTTCTACGGTTGAACATTTGATGAGTGCTTTTTCAGCGCTGGGTATTGACAATATTTTGGTAGAGCTAGACTCCTTTGAAGTGCCAATTATGGACGGCTCTTCAGCGCCCTTTATTTTTTTGGTGCAATCTGCTGGTATTGAAGAGCAAGATATGCATAAGCGTTTTTTTGTTATTAAAGACACCATTAGAATTGAAAATGGAGATTCTTGGGCGCAAGTTTCCCCTTATGAAGGCTTTAAAGTGACACTTGAAATTGATTTTGATCATAAGAAAGTAAAAGAAAGCGGGCAAAAACTCAGTATTGATTTTGCTCAACAGTCCTATTTAAAAGAAATTTCTCGTGCTAGAACTTTTGGCTATATGAAAGATGTAGAGATGATGCAGCGGCAAAACTTAGCACTTGGTGCGAGTATGGATAACGCCATTGCGCTCAGTGATGACGATGTTCTTAATGAAGATGGTATGCGCTATCAAAATGAATTTGTCAAACACAAGATCTTAGATATTGTGGGCGATTTGTATTTATTGGGCTCTAATCTTATCGGTCATTACGAAGGCTATAAAACTGGCCACTTATTAAATGATCAATTATTATCGGCCATTCTTGAAAGACCAGACACTTGGTCAATTGAAACATTTGAATCTGAAGATTCTCCGATTCAATTCTACTCCGAAGATTGGCAAAATTCCTTATAAACTGCCAGTTGTATTAAGTACACCTTAGGTATAATCTGAAGGTTTTTATTCTTTCAAAGAAGTGATGAAGTTAAATGGTGCGCAAATACTAATTGATTGCTTGAAAAGTGAAGGCGTGAAGCACATCTTTGGATACCCGGGTGGGGCAGTTCTACACATCTACGATGCATTAAATGTTTGTACGGTAATTGATCATATTTTGGTTCGTCATGAACAGGGTGCTGTGCACGCTGCAGATGGTTATGCGCGCACTAGTGGTAAATGCGGTGTAGCACTCGTTACCTCAGGCCCTGGTTTGACTAATGCAGTTACAGGTATTGCCACTGCGTTTACAGACTCTATTCCAATGGTGGTTGTTTCTGGCCAAGTGCCTTCTCCAGTAATCGGTAGTGATGCCTTTCAAGAGGTTGATGCAGTCGGTATTACGCGTTCATGTGTAAAGCATAATTTTTTGGTTAAAAATGCTGACGATATTGCTGAGACAGTTAAAAAAGCCTTTTATATCGCGACAACAGGGCGTCCAGGTCCTGTCTTGATTGACATTACCAAAGACGCAACCATTGCTGAAACTGAATACGAGGGTTACCCTAAAACGATAAAAATGCGCTCATATCAACCTGAAGTTCAAGTTGATGCTGAGCAGATTAAAAAAGCAATTGCAATCATTGAAAAGGCTAAAAAACCTATTATTTATTCAGGTGGTGGCAGCGTGATTGGCAATGCTAGTAAAGCCTTAACAACCCTGACGCACAATACTGGATTTCCAATCACACAGACGCTAATGGGTTTGGGTGCATTTCCTGCAACAGATAAACAGTCTTTAGGTATGCTGGGAATGCATGGTACGTACGAGTCAAACATGGCAATGCATGATTCAGACTGTATTATTACTGTGGGCGCAAGATTCGATGACCGCATTACTGGAAATTTAGAAAAATTCTGTCCTTACGCAAAAATCATTCATATTGATATCGACCCTTCCACCATTGGTAAAGTGGTGGGTGTTGATGTTTCTATTATTGGACAAGTGAACGATGTGTTGCAGGCGCTTATTCAGAGTCTGGATACTAAAAAACTAGAAAATATAGACTCGTGGTGGAAGCAAATCAATGACTGGCGCTCAGTAGACTCTATGGCGTACAGAACCAAACAAGGTGTGATTAAGCCACAAACAGTTATTGAAGCATTGTATGAAGTGACCAAAGGAGAGGCTATTGTTACTTCTGACGTAGGTCAACATCAAATGTGGGCGGCGCAGTACTATCCATTTGACAAGCCGCGTCGTTGGATTAATTCAGGCGGACTTGGAACCATGGGGTTCGGTTTGCCAGCAGCCATGGGTGCAAAATTAGCAGACCCTGATCGAGATGTAGCCTGTGTCACCGGTGACGGTAGTATTCAAATGATGCTACAAGAGTTGTCAACTATGTTGCAATACCATACACCCGTTAAAATCATTAATATTAATAATGGCTATTTGGGTATGGTACGTCAGTGGCAAGAGTTTTTCTATGAAAAACGTTATGCCATGTCTTATATGGATGCTTTACCTGATTTTGTGAAGTTGGCTGAGAGTTATGGTCATATCGGTATTCGAGTGGAGAAAGAAGCCGATTTAAAGCCAGCACTGATTGAAGCGTTCAAGCAAAAAGACAGAACAGTATTTATCGATATTTTGACAGACCCAACTGAAAATGTATTCCCAATGATTCCATCAGGTGCAGGACATCATGAAATGTTATTAGCAGGACGTGATGAAATGGCTTCTACGAACGATTCAGGGTTAAACTTGGTATAGCTATGAGGCATATTATTTCAGTAATGTTAGAAAATGAAGCCGGCGCTCTGTCTAGAGTTGCCGGGCTTTTTTCGGCACGCGGCTTTAACATCGAGTCATTAACTGTGGCAGCTACCAATGATCCTACATTGTCAAGAATGACAATTGTGAGCGTTGGTGATGATAATATCATTGAGCAAATTGTAAAACAACTTGAAAAACTCATTGATGTAGTCAAAGTAATAGATTTGACAGCAACAGAGCATGTTGAACGTGAGTTATTATTAGTTAAAATTGACGTTAATCCAAACACACAAGCAGACATTGATCGACAAATTGATCAGTTTTCAGGCAAGATTATTGATGTGTCAGAAGATACTTATTTGATTGAAGTTGCAGGACAAAGTAAAAAAATTAATGAATTTTTAGATTCGCTAGATGCATCTAAAATTCTAGAAGTTTCAAGAACAGGCGTAACCGGCGTTTGTCAGAAAAGAGAAGGTTAATTACACATAAGAGGAAAAAATGAATAGATATTACGATAAAGATGCAGACTTAAACATTATTAAAGGCATGAAAGTTGCAATTATTGGTTATGGTTCACAAGGTCATGCTCAAGCAAATAACTTACAAGATTCTGGTGTAGAAGTTGTAGTTGGATTGCGAGATGGTTCTGCCAGTGCACAAAAAGCAACAGGTGCTGGTTTGAGCGTTAAGTCAGTCGAAGACGCAACCGCATGGGCGGATCTAGTGATGATTTTGGCGCCCGATGAATTTCAAGCTAAAATTTATACCGATAATATCGAGCCAAACCTTAAAGAGGGCGCAACACTGGCTTTTTCACATGGTTTAAATATTCATTATGAAATGATCACTCCAAGAGCAGATCTTAATGTGATTATGATCGCACCTAAGGCGCCAGGCCATACAGTGCGTTCAGAATTTGAAAAAGGCGGCGGTATTCCTGATTTAATCGCTGTACAACAAGACATGTCTGGCACAGCAAAAGACATTGCATTGTCTTACGCATCAGCCATTGGTGGTGGTCGTACAGGTATTTTAGAAACTTCATTTAGAGAAGAAACAGAAACAGATTTATTTGGCGAGCAAGTCGTTTTATGTGGTGGTACAACAGCATTAGTCCAGGCAGGTTTTGAAACCTTGGTAGAAGCAGGTTACGAGCCAGAGATGGCGTATTTTGAGTGTTTACATGAGTTAAAACTTATCGTTGATCTTATGTACGAAGGTGGCATTGCTAACATGCGTTATTCAATTTCAAACACAGCAGAATACGGTGATGTAACACGTGGACCGCGTATTGTAACTGATGAAACTAAAGCGGAAATGAAGAAAATTTTGGGCGAAATCCAAGATGGTTCATTTGCTAAAGAGTTTGTGGCTAATGTTGGTGATTTACCAGCACGTCGTGAAGTTCAGCGTCAGCACAAAATTGAGCAAGTGGGTGAGTCACTTAGATCAATGATGCCTTGGATTAATAAAATCGTCGATCAAAGTAAAAACTAGGAAGGCTTTATAAATATCAAACGCCCAACTCAGTTGGGCGTTTTTATTTATCCAGGCTGAACAATATAGCGCTATAATCTCAACATGACAGTTAAAAAAGTAAAGAACACCCCTCAAGGGAGTGTTAAAAAAAGAGGGGTTTATTTATTGCCCAATGTTTTAACAACCTTTGGTTTGTTTGCAGGGTTCTTTGCTATTATTCTTGCTACCAAAGGCCAGTACGCCGATGCTGCAATTGCTATTTTTGTAGCCATGTTGTTTGATGGGCTTGATGGCCGTGTGGCACGTCTTACCAATACTCAGAGCTCATTTGGTGAGCAGTATGATTCAATGGCGGATATGCTTTCATTTTGTGTGGCACCAGCTTTGTTGGTGTATTTTTGGCAGTTCTCTGACTTGGGTAAAATTGGCTGGCTAGGTGCGTTTGTTTATACCGCTGCTGGTGCACTGCGTTTGGCTCGGTTTAACACTCAAATTGGTGTTGAAGATAAGCGTTATTTTCAAGGTCTGCCTTCACCGGCAGCGGCAGCATTGGTTGCAGGCATGGTTTGGACCAAGCAAAGCATTGGTGTAACCGAGTATGATCAGTACCTAACATTGGTGAGTTGGATTATCTTAGTGGGTGCTGGCGTACTAATGGTGAGTAATATTCGTTATTACAGTTTTAAAGAAATCAACCTAAAGGGTAGGGCGTCTTTTAAGTTGTTATTAATTGCGACATTAATCATTATTGTGACAACCTTATGGCCCAGTGCAATTTTATTTGTGTTTTTCTTGGCTTATGCTGTATCAGGCTTAATCATGACCATGGTTGAAGTAAGGAAGAAGCGTCAAATGAAAAAACGAGCAAAAAACGCTTAATATTGCTTTATAATGCGCATTATGAGTTATCAAGTTACAACCTTTCGATTTAAGCAAAGCATTCTCTTGTCTTTGTTGTTACGATTATTGCCATAAGGCATAATCTACTTACGCGTATGACTGAAAAGTCCCGCACCTCAAAACTGAATATAACAACATAAAAACATAGGAGGCTTGATATGCCTGACAAACTAATTATTTTTGATACAACGCTTCGTGATGGTGAGCAATCACCCGGTGCATCGATGACCAAAGATGAAAAAGTACGTATTGCCAAAGTATTAGAAAAAATGAAAGTAGATGTGATTGAAGCAGGTTTTGCCATCGCATCACCGGGTGATTTTGCAGCGGTTCAAGCCGTGGCTAATGCCGTACAAGACTCAACTATTTGTTCTCTTGCTAGAGCGCTAGATAAAGATATTGATCGTGCAGGTGAGGCTTTAAAAGGAGCTAATTCAGCTCGAATTCATACGTTTATTGCCACCAGTGATATTCACATGAAAATGAAGCTAAACATGACACCAGATCAAGTGGTGGAGCAAGCAGTTCGTGCTGTTAAACGCGCTAGAAAGTATACTGATAATGTGGAATTTTCACCCGAAGATGCAGGCAGGTCCGACGAAGATTTCCTTTGTCGTATTATCGAGGCGACGATTGCCGCCGGTGCAACGACGATTAATATCCCAGATACCGTGGGTTACAACATACCGCACCAGTTTGGCTCTACTATGAAGTCACTAATTGAGCGAGTTCCAAATTCTGACCAAGCGGTTTTCTCTGCGCATTGTCACAATGACTTAGGTCTGGCTGTCGCCAATTCTTTGTCAGCTGTACTGAACGGCGCTAGACAAGTCGAATGTACGATTAATGGTTTAGGTGAGCGCGCTGGCAATACTTCGCTAGAAGAGTTGGTAATGGCAGTAAGAACACGACAGGATGTGTTTGATTGTGATACCAATATTGATACCACTCATATTTTGACAGCGTCACGTCTAGTTTCTAGTGTGACTGGTTTTATCGTGCAACCCAATAAGGCCATTGTCGGTGCAAATGCTTTTGCTCATGAAGCAGGCATTCATCAAGATGGTGTTTTAAAACATCGTGAGACTTATGAAATTATGCGTGCAGAGGATGTTGGTTGGAATGCTAATAAGCTGGTCATGGGTAAGCACTCAGGTCGTAATGCCTTTAAAGTGAGACTAACCGAGCTCGGCGTAGAGTTTGATTCTGAAGAAAGCCTCAATGATGCTTTTAGACGATTTAAAGAATTGGCCGATAAAAAGCACGAAATTTTTGATGAAGATCTACAAGCTTTGGTATCAGAAACACAAACTGAAGCGAGTGAATCAATCAAATTGGTGTCTTTAAAAGTTTGCACTGAAACCGGTGAAGAAAATACCGCAACGGTTGTTTTGTCTGTTGATGATAAAGAACAAACTGCTACTGCAAAAACCTCAGGTGCAGTGGATGCTACTTTTAGTGCTATTAGCTCATTGGTGGACTTTGAGATAAATCTGCAATTATATTCAGTCTCTAATGTAACCCAAGGCACAGATGCGTTGGGCGAAGTCAACGTACGTCTGGAGCATGATGGGCGCATTATTAATGGTCAAGGTGTTGATACAGATATTATTACCGCCAGTGCCAAAGCCTATATTCATGGTTTGAATAAAATCATGGCGGCTACTGATCGGGCTCATCCTCAGGTATGAGTGAAGCACTAAGATCACGCTATTTAGAAGCCTTAGGCGTACCTGAGTTTTTGTACGCTGAAGACAAGCCCGAAGATGTCGATGCGCAAAAAATCACCACACTGTGTTTGGTCATTGAAACACAAAATTCGCGCTCGTTTTGTCAGGCTGGAAAATACCAAGATTTTTTATTAAAGATGTTGAGTGCTATTGGTTTACAGCAACAGGATGTAACTTGTGTCAGCATTAACACTGATGATTTAAGCCGGACACTTGGTCAATATAATGCTAAAACAGTATTACTAATGAGTAAAGATCTAAAGTCACCTTCTGAGCAACATTTTATTGCGCATCACCCAAGTGAAATCTTAGTGAATGAAAAACTCAAACGTGAAACTTGGGAAGTTTTAAAAAAGATAAAAACATGTCTAAAGTAGATTACACCTTAAAAGGCTATGATCGCCCCAAGCTTGCCACCCCTAATGGCGAAAAAAAATTACTCATGCATTCATGCTGCGCCCCTTGTGCTGGTGAAATTATGGAAGCATTGGCAATCTCAGAAATTGATACAACGATTTTCTTTTACAATCCTAACATTCACCCCACTGAAGAATACGAATTACGCAAAGAGGAAAACATTCGTTTTGCGCAAAAACTCGGTATGCCATTTATTGATGCGGATTATGACAAAGACAACTGGTTTGATCGCACTAAAGGTCAAGAGAATGAGCCCGAGCGTGGTGAGCGTTGTACCACGTGTTTTGACATGCGTTTTGAAGTGACTGCACAATATGCACAAGACCACGGCTTTGACCTTATTTCATCGACACTGGGTATTTCACGCTGGAAAGATATGGATCAAATCAATGGTTGTGGCGCTCGCGCTGCTGAGCCATTTAATGATATTAGTTATTGGGATTTTAACTGGCGCAAGCAGGGCGGTTCATCGCGCATGCTAGAGCTATCTAAGCGAGAAGAGTTTTATCAGCAGGAATATTGTGGCTGCGTGTATTCACTACGTGATACCAATCGTTGGCGTGCGTCTAAAGGTCGTGAAAAAATTGAACGCGGTGTAAAATTTTATCAACAAGCCATGGACAAACTGTCTGTTCAAACCAAGGTTTAGCCTAATAAGTACAACAACAATGCCTTTTGTGCATGTAGGCGATTTTCAGCCTCACCCCATACCAAGCTTTGCTTACCATCAATCACATCGGCACTCACTTCTTCACCACGATGCGCGGGTAAACAGTGCATAAATACCGCATCTGATTTGGCCTGAGACATTAAATTTGTAT